>JBPCMM010000162.1:0-8112 GCA_051002255.1 Pyrinomonadaceae bacterium | reverse complement strand
CACACCTCCCAGCGCAACTTGGAACGCGGGCCCAGCTCTATGTCTCAAGGTAGTGATGAGATCGTCATTGCTGAAATAGCGTCGGCCGCGGGCGTCGACCAGGAAGTCGCCATCGCTTAATTGTTTCAGTTCCTCCGAATCCGAAAGCGAAATACAAACCAGATCAGAACGACCGGCGCGCTCCGCGTAGTACGCGGCTAGACCAGCCGTTTCGGTCGCCACTCTCGCTCCGGGTTTGGCGCGCCTGACAATCTCCGCCATAACCTCGCGCATACTCGCGTCGTAAAACTCGTCGTGCGGAAAGAAAGACCCCGCTTTGACCCTGCCGCCGCCGAGAACGTTAGTGTAGAGCCGGAAATACGGTGCCGCACTCGCAGAGGCGGTGATTGAACCGAGTACAAGTGCCAATGCCAGAACTACCTTGACATAAACGTTGGCCCTTTCACTTGAAAGCAATGCTGTGAGTTGTTGCGCTATCCAACGGCCTACAAACTGTACGCCTACGGCTGCGGTGATTAATACAGCCGGCAGCACGAGGGTGAAGTAGCGGGTAAATTTTCCGCCCACGAACACGAAGCTCATAATCCAGACAAACAGCCAGAAGAGGATGAAGTAACGCCCGTCGCCGAGCTTGCGGCGGAAAAGCAAAGGTAAACCTGCCACAAATGTGGCGACCGTAAGAACGGGTAGTTTGACAGCAAGGAAGACGACATAGAAATACCAGGGGGTACCCGCCAGCCAGTCAGTCATGCGGTGGCTATAAAGCGAGCCCATGAATTCGTAACCGTCGTGCCCGATTCGTTTCTGTCCGGCGAAGATTCCCATCTCACGCCAGGTAGCCGGCAGTAGCGCAGTCGGGCTGAGTAGGAGAAACACCCCGCACATAATCAAGATGACGATCAGAAACTTTTTCTTACCCAGCCGCCAACGGGTTTCGGGAATGGCCTGGAACATCCAGTAGTAGCAAATACTGACGGTGATAAGTTGGGGAAGATATTTAGACGCCATCATCGCGCCGAAGCAGGCTGCGGTGGCCCAGTAGTAGCGTTCCGGACGGGCGACCACCCCAGCGCGGCTGGATTCAGTCTCCGCCACTCGTTGCCCGCGCAACCAGAAAATGTTGGCCAGCAGAAAGAAGAAGAGCAGAAAGGTGTCTTCCTTGGCGATGCGATTAAAACCGATCGCCTGAGGATCAAGAGCCCACAGTGCGGCGGCAAGCAAGGCCACTTCCGCACCGAACAGTTCCGCCGCGATTAGATAAATAAGGACTACGGTAAGCGCGCCAAAGATCGTGCTCGGCAGGCGCAGGGCCGTTTCCGCTGGGACATGTAAGGAAGAGTTTTGACCGGCGACGAGTGAGCTATTGTTCCACTTCTCGACGATGAAGATGCTGGCCGTCTGCAGAGCCTTCATCAGCATCGGATGCTCGCCATTCGCTGCGGTTAATCCGTTTCGCCGGTAATCGGCAACCGCGCTGAGTTTGTTTAGTTCGTCTTCGCTGAGACCTTCCGCGCTCAGGCCGGAAACGCGGAAACCAAAACCTGCCAGCACCAGCAAAGCGAGAGTTGCGATCACCAGAGTGCGACTGGCCAAAAGCACCCCTCGTTCGGCAAACAGATCCGGTCTCAAGCCCGCTGTTACTATTGCTTCCGCTTCCGCCGCCAAATCTAAGCTCCTCTATTTGCTGACTCGTCCCTCAGAGTTCATCTAACAAAACCCAAAAGGTTAGCGTGAATGTTGCTCGTCACGCAACCCGAGGTCAGGGAAGGCATGGGGACAGTTTAGGTTCGGGACACCATGCTGGAGGGATCTCTTTCCGATCCCCGTGAGCGTTGAAAACGCGCGCCCCGATTTTAGCCGCGGATCTGCGCGGATGAACGCGGATCTGAAAAAGACATAGTAAAATACCAAGATTGCGTTGTTGTGATTGTCTTGGTTTTTGCTCTGATCCGAGTTTATCCGCGTAGATCCGCGGCCGATTGACTTTAATGTTTCAAAAAACCTGCCCAGCCTTGGTCGTTACCAACTCGATGATCCCATTGATTGCTACGCCGAGAGCGACGCAAAACCAGTATCTCGGCTCGCACATTGTGCGCCTAAAGCCTAGGAGGGTGAGTATCCCCAGCGGGGTCCACAGCAGAATCGATGTAATCAATCCCGGAACATACTCCGCGTGGGTCAGGCTCAAGATCGTGTGAGTAAGACCATTTACTAATACCACTGCGCCGAGGATCACACTCAGCAGGTTAGGGAAATTAAGTCGGCGCGCCAGGACGATTCCCACCATCATCAGGGCGAATCCGATAGCGTGGACCAGCAAAAAGTGCGTCGGCGCAAGTTGAACACCTCTCAGTCTCAAAAGGTAGTCTGAGTAGCCTGGGCCACCCCAATACTCTTCAGCGATGTGGAGCAGATAGGTAATGGGAAACAGCCAGGACCAAAGAGTGGTGGATGTGTTAGAACGTAGGCTGCTAACCCGGTCAATCATTTATTCAACAGCAGCGACAGGATGGCCGAATTCGCGCTCGCAGTGTTATACCAGAGCGGCAACAGACTTTGCGCGAATGGACAATCCTTTGAGCCAAGAGAAGAGTAGCCTGTGCAAAACTCAGGGTGGGACGCTAGCCAGAGTTGAGCGGGGGTAAACCGCTTTTCCCGCCTGGGAAATTTCTGGAGTTGGGTTGTTCTTTTCGGAAATTGGGAGCCTTTCAAAGCTACATGAAGACCACTCGGGACTGAATCTCTCAAGTTGGAAAGGTGATTTACCCCCGCCGAGCTTTGGTTAGCAACAAGATTCGCCGCTTCATGCTGCGGTGTAGTCCATACTTCAACAGAGAAGCGAATGGAAAATTCTTCCTCCTCCCCGTCGACCCAGCCGCGTCTGGTCCGCCGCCTGGGATTGTTTGATGCCACGATGATCGTGATGGGCGGAATCATCGGCTCGGGCCTTTTTATTAACCCTTATGTGGTGGCGCGACAGGTCAACACGCCATTCCTGATTCTGGGTGTTTGGGCTTTGGGCGGGTTGATCGCGTTGGCGGCAGCTTTTATTTGGGCGGAATTGGCCGCGCTGCGGCCGGAGGTTGGCGGCCAGTACGCCTATCTACGCGAAGCTTTTCACCCGTCAGTAGCATTTCTCTACGGCTGGGCCCTGTTGCTGGTTATTCAAACGGGCGGCATGGCGGCCGTCGCAGTGACGTTTGCTCGCTACTTCCTTGAACTAACCCACGCGCCAGTCGGTGATTGGTTAATCGCCGTCCTCGCACTCGCCAGTCTAACTGTCATTAACTGTCTCGGAGTTCGCTCGGGCAGTACCGTGCAGAGCTTGTTGATGGTCCTCAAGATCGTTGCCATCATTGCGCTCATCGTTTGTGGCCTACTGCTCGCCGGGCCCTCTCGCGCACCGGTCACCCAAACGTCCGGCCTGTTGCGCGAACCCATCTCATTTGATCTACTGACTGTGGTAGGAGCTGCCATGGTTCCGGTGCTTTTCGCGTATGGAGGCTGGCAGACAGCGAGCTTCGTCGCCGGTGAGATACGCGAACCAAAAAAGAATCTTCCGCGGGGTTTGATAATCGGCGTCAGCGGAGTGGTGATTCTTTATCTGGCCGTGAACTTCGTCTGTCTGCGCGTGCTCGGCACTTCAGGTCTGGCAGCGACGACTACGCCCGCCTCAGACATAATGCGCCTGGCGCTGGGAGAGACCGGCGCCCGGGCTATTGCCGCCGGAATTGCCATCTCGACGCTCGGCTTTCTGAGTCAGGGAATGCTCACCGCACCGCGCGTTTATTTTGCGATGGCCGAGGACGGCTTGTTCTTCAAGGCCGTGGGACGCCTCCATCCAACCACCCGCGTGCCGATTGTCGCCATCGCGCTTCAGGGTCTGTTGGCCATAGTCATCGCACTTTCGGGACGGTACGAGCAGATTTTGAACTATGTAGTTTCGGTAGATTTCATCTTCTTCGGCCTAACCGCGGCCTGCATCTTCGTGTTTCGGAGGCGAAGGAAAAACCGCGACGCTGCTGAAACGAACGCGATTACCAGCGTTCCCGGACATCCAGTGACCACAGGCCTGTTTGTTGTGATCTGCTGGCTGGTGGTGATCAATACGGTCTACAAGTATCCGGAGAATACGCTAATCGGATTGGCGATTCTCTTCGCCGGAATACCCGCGTACTTCTTCTGGCGAGGGAGAAAGATGGCATGAGCGGAGCGCGGCAAGCGATGGGTTCCGAGTATATGCACTGGGCCAAGACGCGTTCGAGTGCGCGGTTTAATCTTGCCATCAGCGGCCTGGGAAATGTGCCTCTTAGCGATTTGGGTGCACGCATCGAAGATCTGGAGCTTACTCGCGCCGGCGGCTATGGCTACGAGCTCCTGCAGCAGGCACTAGCCCAGAGATTGAATGTTAGTGTCGACTCGATCGTTGCGGCCATCGGCACTTCGTTGGCCAATCATCTGGCCATGGCTTACCTTGTAAAGCCTGGAGACGAGGTGCTGATCGAGTATCCTACGTACGAACCATTGCTGGCTTTGGCGAAATATCTCGGCGCAGAAGTAAAACGCTTCGACCGGCGCTTCGAGGAGAGTTTCCGAATTCTCCCGGAAAAAATCGAACGGAAGATTAGCCCACGGACTCGTCTGATCGTAGTCACAAATCTTCACAATCCTTCGGGGGTTCTCACCGACGACGAAACACTTCGGCGGGTAGGTGCGATCGCCCGAAGTGAAAATGCGCGCGTGCTTGTTGACGAGGTTTACCTCGAAACGCTGTTTGAAAACCCCGTGCGCACCTGTTTCCATCTGGGGAAGGAGTTTGTGGTTACCAGCAGTCTGACGAAGGCTTTCGGGCTTAGCGGACTTCGCTGTGGGTGGATCGTGGCCGAACCGGATGTGGCAGAGGGTATCTGGCGACTCAACGACCTCTTTGGCGTGATGGCGGCCCATCCAGCGGAACGTTTGAGCGTTATCGCCCTGCAACAACTCGATAAAATCTCCGCTCAGGCGCGGGCACTACTGCAAACCAATCGCGGGCTGGTTAATCAATTCCTCGATTCACGCGATGATCTTGAAGCTGCGAGACCGGGATTCGGTACGATCGTTTTTCCACGAGTGAAACACGGGATAGCGGAGCGATTGATTGCTGTACTTAGAACAAAGTATGAAACATCGGTTGTGCCGGGAAGTTTCTTTGAGATGCCCGCGCATTTTCGTGTGGGCTTTGCCGGCGATACGGAAACTCTTGCTGCGGGATTGGAAAGATTGGGTGCTGCGCTGAATGAAGTTGGAAACGGTTAAGGCGAAAGTGGCATCTTAAGTTGCAGTCTGGCCCCTTACCTAACCAAGGCTAGCGTTAGAAACGATCCACGAACTCACGGGAAATGACACTAACAAGATTTTGTGTCGGTTCGTGTGATTTCGTGGATCGCTTTAGTCGGTTGAAATTGCGGTCTTGCTTCGCAAAGCACAAAGGAAAAAAAGGTCACCACCGTAGCGCGGCTTACTTGTGTGGCTGCGGCATTGCCGCTACTAGCAGCCAATCGTGAATGCGTTCGGCCGCTTCTATCCCTGCGGCCTCGACAGTAATCTTGATTGGTGGACCGTTGGGCCAATTGTCCTTTCGCATTTTCGCGCCGCCGATGGCTTGATAGTAAACCTTGCCTTTTGTCTTTAGCTGGCCAGTTCCCGGCGCAAATAAGAAATACTTGACCTCCAGATCGGGTGAGTTGAGGACCAGCCTGCCTTCCTGAAAGTTGTCAATTTCAAACTGCAACAAGACTACAAACGACTCCGCCTCTTCCCGGGCGCGCAGGATTGCCCGCTGACGTTTTGCGTCTCCGATCGAAATGCCGCTGACATTCGGAAATTCATTCAGGCGCTTGATAAAACTCGCGTAAATGGTGGTTTCGCTCGGCAGGGGTTTCGAAGTCAACTGCCTGGCGACCAGCAACTTCACTTCTCGTTCGAGTTTATGATTGCCTTTTTCGTCGCGGACTCTCGAGGCACTATCGCTTCCGTTCGGAGCTGGTATGACCGCCGAAGCCGACGGGGGCTCGGATCGGGGCGCCCGTCTTCCGGACTGCCCCTTGCCGGGGACGTCCGAAAACAACAGCATTGGAACCAGAATAAGACCCTTGATTCGAGGCGCTGACATCGTTCTTCGTCGGGACATTGAGAACTCTCCGAGAGCATTTCTCACGCTTAGGTTACAAGTCGAGCGGGGGCATTTTTGAATAGCCGGTTAAAGTCGCGAAAATCGTCGCTTCCTGTGATGGCAATTGCGACCACCTTGTTGCTTGAAACAGTGGACGGTGGACAATTCACAGATCGCCGATTGCCGATTGCCAATTGCCAATTTCCAGTTTGCGATCTTCAACAAGCGCTGGCCACGCCGAGGAGTCAACATGCCGCTCGCCAATCACAAAATCGGCAATTGGCGGTCGGCAATTGGCAATCGGTCCACCACTGCCTGTTGTTCACTGTTTGCTCAACGCCTTGATAGCTTCGCGGGCGTAGTAAGTCAGAATGATATCCGCGCCCGCGCGCTTGATGCTAGTTAGAGTTTCCATCATCGCGCGTTGCTCGTCGATCCAGCCTTTTTGTGCGGCGGCTTTTATCATCGAGTACTCGCCTGATACATGGTAGGCAGCGAGCGGCAGTTCGAAACGGTCGCGCACCGTTTTCAGGATATCCAAATAGACCGTAGCCGGTTTAACCATCAGGATATCAGCGCCTTCCGAGTAATCCAGCTCGGCTTCGCGAATTGCCTCTCGTGCGTTGGCTGACTCCATCTGATATGCGCGGCGATCGCCAAACGCCGGTGCGCTGTCGGCCGCTTCTCGAAATGGGCCGTAGAAAGCCGAAGCGAATTTCACGGCATAGGACATGATGGCTACTTTTTCGAAGCCCGCGCCGTCCAGTGCTTCGCGTATGGCTCCAACCTGTCCATCCATCATTGCCGATGGCGCCACGATGTCCGCGCCTGATTCCGCCTGACTCACCGCGGTGCGCGCCAGCAGTTCAAGCGATTCATCATTCAAGACTTCGTTGTTGCGCACCACGCCGCAGTGCCCGTGTGAAGTGTACTCGCAGAGGCAGGTGTCGGTTATCACGATCATATCTGGCACGGAGTGGCGAATTGCGCGCACCGCCTGCTGAACGATTCCTTTATCAGTGTACGCACCCGATGCGGTTTCGTCTTTCGTTTCCGGGAGGCCAAAGAGAATCACTCCGCTAACACCAAGGTCGTAGGCGGCGGCCGCTTCCTTCGCAATTTCATCGACAGAGAGGTTGTGCGCACCGGGCATCGAACCAATCTCACGACGAACATTCTGGCCGGGACAGACAAACAACGGCAGAATTAAATCCTCTCGCGCCAGACGCGTCTCGCGCACAAGCGCGCGCAACGCAGGCGTTCGTCTTAGTCGTCGGGGGCGGTGTATTAGATGAGACATGAAAGCTTGACTACCACCGATGATACGCCGGGTGGCCGGGTTTCACTGCCACGAACGTGCCGCGACAGGTGGCGCGGACTTTCTCATGGGCGATCAATTCACCTTCCACAATAGCGCGATCTTCCGTTGTTTCAACTACGCGGGCCACCAGTCGCACCGGTTTGTCTGACGGCGTGGGACGAAGCAGCTTGATTGAATACTCACCTGTTACCGTGCAGGGCGGGTGGTCGAGACCTTCCTTTTTCATCAGATGCCAGGCGGCGGTCCAGTTGCAGTGACAGTCCAGCAGGGTGCCGATAATGCCGCCGCTCAACATGCCGGTGAACGATTCATATTCCGGTTTTGGCTGCCACTCGGCCACCACTTCGTTGCTCGACGGAAAGCTGCGGATGTGCAAGCCTTTTTCGTTTGCCGGACCACAGCCGAAGCAAGCCAGCCGGGGCGCGTAAGTTTCCTGGATACTCTTTTCGGTCATTGGGAATTTCGTCCAATGTCCAATGTCCAGAGTCCAACGTCGAAAACAACTTGCTGTACCAAACCCAATGCGCACGGCGCCAATTAATCGTCGCTGGCCGACCGACGTTGGACCTTGGGACTTTGGACCGTTCTTAACTGTTCTCTCAATTTAAACCGCTGAATCTTTCCGGTCGCCGTGTAA
>JBPCMM010000161.1:0-18811 GCA_051002255.1 Pyrinomonadaceae bacterium | reverse complement strand
CGGCAGCAACCGCCAGACCTACATCGTCGAGATAATTTGCATCGAGTGCGATCAGAGCCGCGAGATGCCCGCCTGCCGAGTGTCCGCTGAGAAACAGTCTCTCAGGATCTCCCTGGTAGTCACTAATGTTTTCCCTGGTCCAGCGGAGGGCATAAGCGGCGTCGCGCACCGGTTCGGGATGCTTAACGCGGGGTGCGAGACGATAATTCACATTGACGGCAACCAGCCCGCGTCCCGCCAGCGCTTTGCACACGTTAGCGTGCACTCCCAACGGGTCGTTCTTATCCGAAGCGCGCCAACCGCCACCATGCATGAAGAGAATCACCGGGTGCAGTCTATTCCGCGACGCAGACTCTGGCGCATAAACGTCCAACGACTGCAATGATCGGTTCTTGCCGGGCTTCGGGTGGTAGCACATGTCCTTCTTGATCAGCAGTCCTGCGGAACTGATTGGAGTCGGACGGCGCAGACCGTCCAGCTCGAATTGAATCGTATAACCCATGTCAAAGAGCGAGAGCGAACCGTGTAAACGCAAAAACTCGATGGAAGTTTTTAGGAAGCCGGTCCGCAACGCTAGCGCGCTCACTCTGAAGCTTGCAACAAATAGCAAGTCTTCTGTTTTACCGTCCCGTAGGGACTCAATGTTTGTAGGGACTCAATGTTTATAGACCGGTAGTTTCAAATAGATTTTAGAGCTCCGCAGGAGCGAAATATATCGCTTGCGTCGCAAATCGATGCGAACATTTCGCTCCTCCGGGGCTAACGTTATATCTTCCGGCCAAGGTCTATAAACATTCCATCCCTAAGGGATTGGGTTACGTGTTAACAAATTCTACTCGCAAGGAATCCATTAACTGCTTTATTGATGGAAAACTTAAATGACAAATACCAACCAGCCTTATTCCTGGCCTCGGCGATTTTGGTACAATTTGAGACCTGTCTCTTTACGGTCTTAAACAAACGCTGAGAAGACTTCATTTGAGAGCAGAGTACCCGAACGAGTCAACTTGATCAGGTCGCCGTCATACTCAATCAATCCGGCTTCGCGAAAGCGCGCCAGTTCTAACTGGTGTGAGTCCCGGGCATCAACGCCAAATTGTGAGTGGTGACGTTTCAGATCTACTCCCTGCATCATCCGCAGCCCTAGGAAGAGGGCTTCAGCGCGTGCCTGACGCTTACTCAGCTCAATCCGCTCTACGACCGGCGAAGTCTCTCTCTGAATCAGGTCGGTGTACCGAGCGACATCGCGTTCATTGGACCAGCGCAGGAATCCGCCGTCATAGGAATGGGCCGAACAGCCAAAGCCATAATAGGGCGCGCCCGTCCAATACTTCGTGTTGTGTTGCGACTCGAACCCGGGTAAGCAAAGATTTGAAATCTCATAATGCTCGTATCCTGCCCAGCCGGCGCGGTCGAGCATCAATTCATACATTTGTGCGGCCAGATCGTCGTCAGGCTGCGGTTGCACGCCCCGCCTGATGTGCTCGGCCAGAGGCGTGCCTTCGTGGACCTCGAGCAGGTAGAACGATAGATGTTCGGGTCTTAATGCCAGCGCTTCATCGAGGTTTCGTTCCCATCCTTCGAGAGTCTGGCCCGGCAATCCGGCGATCAAATCGAAGCTAATATTATCGAAGCCGGCATTTCGCAAGTGGTCAAAGGTTTGCCGTGTATCATGGGAAGTATGCGAGCGGCCCAGGCGTGCGAGTTCGCGATCATCAAAGGTTTGAGCGCCAAAACTCGCGCGATGAATTCCGAGCCGGTGAAACTCATGCAGCAGCGCGGGGGTCACTGTCCCAGGATTCATCTCCATGGTAACTTCACCGGGTGCCTCAACCTTGATCGCGAAACGAGTGTGTATGGCCGCGAGTATCACTTCGATCTGCGAAGCTGAAAGCAGCGAAGGCGTGCCACCGCCAAAGTAGATAGTGTCGATTGCTGCGGGAGACTCAATTTCCTGCCAGCTCAGAATTTCTTTGACCAGCGCCTGGACATAACGTTCAGCCAACGTGCCCTCATATGTCCCGGTTGCGAAGTCGCAGTAGGAACAGCGCGAACGGCAGAAGGGAATGTGAATGTAGATTCCGGCTGAGTTCATGAATGTCGAAATTATAGCACGCAGCTAAGTGTGAACCCTGTGCCTTACTCTAGTACGCTCTCGTTCGCCGTGTACGTTTTTGAGCGCGTGTTTATTAGTTTTTTCGTCGCTGCAGCGAGATTCACGGAATGGCATAGAGGTTGATAAGAGCATCAAGTGTAAGCCCGGCTCACCGAATGTTCACTGGAACACGTCAAGAGCCGCAATTCTTAACAAGCGAACATGGGAGGAAATATGGCAGACGAGAAATCAAGAGATACTAATCAACAGCAAGGTCAAGGTAAGGAGAAGTCTCAGGGCGCTACTGCCATAGGCGGCGCGCAAGGTCAACAGGGACAGAAGGGTCAGGGTCAGCAAGGACAGGGTCAGGGTCAGCAAGGACAGGGCCAGGGTCAGCAAGGACAGGGTCGCCAACAGGACTCTGAATCATCTGGACAGGGCGGCGGCAACCAAGGCACTGGGCAGCGGCAACCGAGCCAGGGTCAAAGTGGCCAGGGTGGTCAAAACCAGCAAGGTGGTGGCCAGCGGGATCAAGGTTCCAAGCAGGGTGGACAAGGCGGCAAAACGGACGACGATAATTTCTAATTGCCTGACTTTGAATTTTGAGCACGGTGACATTCAACATGTCACCGTGTCTTTTTATTTGTTCTGCAGATTTATTCGTCTAACGCTGCCGTCACCGCTCAGCCTGTTCCTCGATGCTTGCGCTACGCGCTCCGCCTGCGCGAACGCTCTCATGAAGTTATCTCCCAGGATCTTCTTGACGTCTTTTTCGGTGTACCCACGTTTCAATAGTTCGTAGGTGATGTTAGGAAGCTTCGAAATATCTTCCATACCCACAGGCAAACTGGGCACGCCATCGAAGTCCGAGCCAATGCCCACGTGATCGATTCCCGCAACTTGAGCAATGTGATCAAAGTGATCTATCAACACTGAAAGTGGCGTCGCTGGCAGCGGGTTGGCCGCCTGCAGCTTACTTATTTCTTCTGCGAGTCGTTTCGCGTCATTTTCGTAGGTTACCCTGAGCTCATCCATTTGTGGTTTAAGGCGGGCATCCCGCTCTTTCGAGGCCGCAATTACGTTCTTGTCGATGAAGCCTGGGTAGAAATTCACCATCACGACCCCGCCGTTTTTAGCAAAGCGGCGGAGCAGATCGTCCGGAATGTTACGCGGCCGATCACCCAACGCACGGGCCGACGAATGGGAAGCGATAACCGGCGCTGACGAAACATTCAGCACGTCACTCATGGTCTTATCCGACACGTGCGACACATCGACCAGCATGCCGATGCGATTCATCTCGCGCACAACATCTTTGCCAAAATCAGACAGCCCATTGTGCTTCGCTTCGTCGCAGCAGGAATCGGCCCAGTTGTTGGTGTTGTTGTGCGTCAGCGTCATGTAGCGAATGCCGAGCCGGTAAAAGTCGCGCAGAGCCATCAAAGAATCTTCAATTGCGTGACCCCCTTCGATGCCCATCAGGGAAGCAATCTTATTCTGCTTCTTCGCCCGGCGGATGTCGGCCGTGGAATAGGCCATCATCAGATCATTTGGATAACGCTCGGCTGCTCTATAGACGTAGTCGATCATGTCGAGCGTGCGACGCGCTGAACCGCCGTCGCGGGCGAAACTGCGATCGATGTAAACGGAAAAAAACTCCGCCGTCAGACCGCCCTGTTTCATTCTGGCGATGTCAGTGTGATACTTGCCGACAGACGAGGCATCCAGGTCGTAGTTGTCGTCAGTCATCATCGAGAGAATGTCGTTGTGAGTGTCGACCACGATCGCTTTACGGTGGATTTCCAACGCCTTCTTCCAGAGCTTCTCGTCGCGCGGCAGCGAGCTTGGCGGGGTCGATGCCGCAGGCTGCTGGGCTGCAGCGCCGATTGCAGACAAAGTGAACAGGCAGGCGAGAGTCAAAGAAAAGACTATTCGAAAATACATCTTCATACCTTTCAGGGAGAGAAGAATGGGTTTTGTGTAGCAGCGCCATAGTGCAGACAACCAGCGTTAACCGTCAAGTTAGCGCTGGAACGGGTAGAGCCCCTAATTTCATCTCCTTTATCGGCCTGTATCACGGGTAGCGCGAAAATCAAAAACGATCCACGAAATACCACGAAAAATCACTAACAACATTTTCGTGTTCGTTCGTGTTGTTTAGTGGATCGCTTGTTCCAACAAACCAACTCTCACATTAGGACACCACCCTGGCCCGCGGGTGTTGATGCCAACGAAAGACTAGCGGGGGTAAACCGCCCTTCCCGACTTGTGAGGTTCCTGGAGTTGTATAGTTCCTTCCCGATTGAGCTTCAATCTTTCCATTCAGTGAGCCTTCAAGTTAGAAAGGAGATCACTCAAGACTAAGAATCTCTCAGTTAGGAAGGGTGGTTTACCCCCGCCGAGCTTCGGTAGCAACAAGATTCGAGTCTTTGTACAACCTCATAGCCTTTCCTCCACTGGAGGCGGCAAAGCCGCGGATGCAACTGTGGCAAGCCACATTGACCCGGTTAGCCTCTGAAAATACATTTGCAGCGCTGAGCGGCATGAGTAATGATTCCCCCATGTCCATTCTGATCGCCGAAGACAACGTGGCCCAGCGCGCTTACCTCCGCGAGATTCTGGAGCGTGAGTTTCAGACATACACGCCGGTGCTGGAAGCCGGCGATGGCGAGGAGACCGTAAAGCTGGCGCTCGAGCACAAGCCTGCCGTTTGTATCCTGGACATTCAGATGCCGAAGCTCTCCGGCGTGAAGGCGGCGCGGGCTATCTGGCGCGACTTCCCCGCGGCGCGCATCATCTTCTGGACACAGTTTCCTCACGAGATCTACATCAACGAGATTCGAAAGATCGTAAAATTAGTCGATCCGCCCCCAGCTTACGGCTTCATTCACAAAAATAATCCTGAGTCGCGCTTTCTGCGTTTCGTTGCCGCGGTGCTTGAAGATGGCGCCGACATGATCGATCCCGCGTTCAAAGACTCGTTCAAGCGACCACTGCTGACCGAGTTTGAGGCCGAGGCGCTCTACTTCCTCGCGTTGGGTCTTTCCAACTGGGCCATCGCGCGTAAGTGCAGTCTCAGCTTGCGCGGTGTTGAGAGCCGGCTGGCAACGCTTTACGAAAAGCTTTTCGTGTCATTAGCGGAAGGGACAGAGCGTGAAGCCTATGACAAGCTCGCTTACAACGTACGTACGCGCGCATTCTTCGAAGCACTTCGACGTGGGTTGCTGAATAACGACGAGTTGGAGAAGGCGGCGGTGGAGTTGGAGACGTGGCTTGAGCGTGACAGCAAGCGCTATTTGGAAGAACAAAAAAGGGACGCGGGGATACGGAGACGGGGCGACGCGGAGAAACGGTGACAGGGCGAACTGGAGGAGCAATGGTCGAAGTGAGAACCCGTTGCGGCTTTGCCGCCTCCCAGTGCGGTGAGGCTCTGCCTCACCGGCGCGAACCCTCGAGAAGCAATGAGGCTACGCCCCTACAAGCTATTCTCTGGTCTTTGTTGTCTGCGTCTTTTATTCTCCTGCTCCTGCCACCGGCTCCTGCCTCCTCGCAATCGGGCAATACTCAACCATCGCCATCACCTAATGCGTCTCCGACGCCTTCGCCGGCTCCTTCTCCGTCGCCCACGCCCGTTACAGGGTTGCACCAATGGGGAGCGGTCACGTTGTTTCATGGTTTGCCATCTGATCGCGTTCTCGCATTGGCCCAGGGGCCAGACGAGGCGATGTGGTTTGGTACTGATGCAGGTTTGGCGAAACTCGAGGGCCGAAGAACACAAGCCATCAGCCATCCTAATCTTCCATCCGGTCGCGTGCTGGCTCTGAAAACCGATGAGGCGGGTGTGCTATGGATCGGCACGGAATCGGGAGCGGTGCGCATGTTAGGTGGCAGCTTTGAGGTGGTACGGGAAACGGTGGGCAAAGCAATAACTGCAATCATCGCACCCGAACATAATCGCGTGGTGATGGCCACCGAGCAAGGAATGCTCTACGAGTGTCGCAAAAACGAAGACGGCACACTCCATGTCCGCCAATTGTTAAAGCAGCCGCTCGAAAGCGCCGATCGCGATCGTCCCGGACTACTCCCGCTCACGAGTCTTAACGTCGTAGACGGCAAACTTCTGGCCGGCTCGCTTAGCCGCGGACTGCTCACGATTGAGAATGGAACTGCAAAAGAGTCGCCGCTGCAGCCACCCTCCTACTTTGTGCGCGCGCTGGAGACCGATGCCGACGGCAAGTTGTGGTTGGGTGCACGCGGCAGAAAAGAAGAAAGCGGGCTGTACCAGGGCACCGCGCCTCACAACCTTCTAAGAGTTGGCGCTCCGACGGGATCGATCAGCGCTATCCGCGGAGGAAATGGAGAGGTTTGGGTGGGAACGGACGGGCATGGAGTATTCCGTTTCTCCAGTTCCAGAAAAGCTCAGCGTTTCTCTTTCGACGGCACCGCCGGAGGGCTGCGTTCGGATCATGTCTATTCGATCTTCATCGACCGGGAGGGCGTCGTCTGGTTTGGCACCGATAGAGGCGTTTGCCGCTTCGACCCGCAGGCGCCGCGAGTTGAGAGTATTGGGGGCAGCGCCGATAGCAACTTCGTGCGGACCCTCTATCAAACCTCGGACGGTCTGGTGCTGGCCGGCACCAATCGTGGTCTCTTCCTTTACGACAACGCCGAGCAGAGGTGGATCACGGTCACCCAACTTGCTCGCAACATCATTTATTCAATCGCGGAAGACAAGAATGGAAGGTTGCTGGTGGGTTCGGCCAGTGGTTTCTTTGTAGGAGCAAGGCCCTCGCAGGGAACCGAAACCGAATCGCAGAGTTTTACACGTGTCGAGGCAAGTGCGGGCAATGCCGATGCCGTGGGCAGCATCCGGGCGATCGCTCGATTTCGCGACGGCATCTACATTGCCAGCTACAAGCGCGGCGTTGAACTGTTTGAAGATCCACGCGCTCGCATCGTGTGGCCCAGAGACGGTGACGGTTCTCGCGAAGTGATTAGTCTCTTTGCCGACGGGGACGCACGACTATTGATCGGAACGGCGAACGACGGTGTTTTTAGTTTCGACGGTCAAAAGGCAGAACCGGAGCCGGCGTTTGCGAAACTCAGAGGCGGTACCGTCCGTTCAATGGTGCGCACAAACGACGGCACTCTCTGGTTTGCCACAAATCGAGGCGTTTATTTGTGTCGATCAGGTAGCGACTGTGTGGTCGCCGCGCCCGACCTTGATGCGCGAAGCCTGGTAGCCATTCGAGCCTCCAACTCGAACGGGGTCTGGTGTGCCACCACGGGAGGAGGGCTGGTCCAGATCATCATCGATGACCAACTTGGCCCCCTCACGGCGCAACTGGATACGGAGCAGGGACTGCCTTCGCAAAATATCTTTGCCGTTCTGCCGCAACAAAACTCAGACCGCAGCACCGTCCTGCTGATTGGGACCAGCCGTGGTATTGCGCGTTATGCGCCGGGGCAAATCGCGCCCACTCTTTATGCCACGCGAATCATCAGCAAGCGCGTCCATCACCCTGGCGAACTCAGTAGTGGTCTGAATCTCGAATACCCCCAGAACAGTTTGCTTTTCGACGTGGCTGCAAACAGTAGCCGTACTTTCCCTGAGCAGTTTCAATACGCGTTCACGCTCACGGGTAAGAAAGGCAACGTGGTCCAGCAGAAGGTCTCGCGTGAGTCGCAGTTTGCCATAGAAGGACTGCAGCCCGGGAAATACAAAGTTCTCGCGCGGGCCTTCACAAAGGACCTCGTTCCCTCCAGCCCGCTAACATTTGAGTTGAATGTAGCCGCCGCACCTTTTCCCTGGACTTCGACAGCCCTGGCAGTGCTTTTGACCATGGCCCTGCTAGCTCTCCTATGGGCCATTTTGGAGCGCAAACGGATTGTGAGAACGAGTGCGGCGCTGGTAGCGGCTAATCAGGACCTCGCGAACGCCCGACTTAATCTTGCCAACGAGGCCGAACGCGAACGGCGCCGAATCGCCCGCGATCTTCACGATCAAACGCTTGGGGATCTGAGGCACTTGCTCTTGCTGGCGGATCAGTTTTCAGACGGCCGCGAGCGGGGGGCAACGAAGCCGGACGCGGCTCTGCTGCGCGGGGAGATTGAATCGATTTCTCAGGAAGTAAGGCGAATCTGTGAGGACCTCAGCCCATCTGTGCTACAGAACGTAGGGTTCGCAGCGGCGCTGGAGTTTGCACTGTCACATGCGGTGCAACATGCGCCTCCTGAAAACCAATTCGAGTATGAATTTGTGTGCGACGACGCGCTGGAAGAGCGGACGAAGCTTGCGCCCAATGTGCAGATGCAGATCTATCGAATCACGCAGGAAGCTGTTAACAACATTTGCCGCCACGCGAATGCGACTAAGGTAAAGATGGTAGTGGGAGTTTCTCAGGCGGGTGATTTCAGTTTGACCATAGAGGACGATGGTGGGGACTTTGAACAGACGAGCGGAAATAAACATGAAGGTCGTGGCCTGGCAAACATGCGTGCGCGCGCAAGTCTGATAGATGCCGAGATCAGCTGGTCTCCACGCATCGAGGGCGGCACTGTGTTTAAGTTGACTAAGCCGAGAGTAGAGGCAGAGGCAAGGCGGCACTCAATACAGAATCGTGAGGGATAGCGACCGCACTCAACTAACGAATTGATTGTTCGCTTACGCTGAAAGTGTTGGCTAATTCCAGGGTTGTTGCAACCCTGGGTTCTATGTACCAAAGAATCGTAACGCTGAAAGCGTTGGCGAATGGCTGCGCAGGCGACTTCGCGACTCTTTCAGAGTTCGCGAAGTACTATGGGTTGGAACTGGAAACCCAGGGTTGCTGCAACCCTGGGCTGGAACTAGCCAACGCTTTCAGCGTACTTGCTGGTACGGGTGATGTGCGGTCAACATCTAGACCATCGCTGAGTTGATCCCACTCAACCACACTGATGATAAATAGAAAACTGTTTGAGTTCAGCAGCGAAGTGGATGCTGCGCTGGCCGCGCGCAAACCGGTCGTCGCATTGGAATCAACAGTCATCGCCCATGGATTGCCGCGTCCACAAAATCTGGCAACTGCGCATCGACTTGAAGCAATTGTGAGGGGTGCAGGCGCCATCCCGGCCACCATCGCCATCCTCGCTGGGAGACTCTGTGTGGGGCTGAATGAAAACCAGTTAAGGCACATCGCCGAAACCGATTATATCAAGAAAGTCAGTACCCGAGATCTCCCCATCGCCCTCGACCGCCGCTGGGATGGGGCAACGACAGTCGCCAGTACTATCTGGATCGCCCTCCGGGCCGGTATTCAAGTCCTCGCAACGGGAGGTATTGGAGGCGTTCATCGCGGGTCGTTGCCCGACATTTCGGCTGATCTACCGGAGTTAGCCCGCACTCCGATTGTGGTGGTTTGCTCCGGCGCAAAGATCGTTCTCGATCTTCCGGCGACACGGGAGTGGCTGGAGACACACGGCGTGACGGTTGTTGGTTTTCAATGCGACGAGTTGCCCGGATTTTATTCACGGAAGAGTGGACTGAGCGTTGACGCCACGCTGAATTCAGGCAAAGAAGTGGCAGAGTTGGTGAAAGCTCAGCGAGCATTGGCCACCGAGAGCGCATTGCTCGTTGCCGTGCCTGTGCCCGCCGCCGCAGAAGTACGTTCGGAGTTGCTGAACAGAGTGTTGCACGATGCCGTAAGAGAGGCCGAAAAAAGTCGAATAAGCGGACGCGAGCTAACACCTTTTCTGCTGACGCGGATGGCGGGTCAAAGTGGAGGAGCGACCCTGCAAGCCAACATCGCCTTGCTGGAAAACAACGCTCGCATTGGCGCGGAGATAGCGTTGGCGCTGGTTGCGAAATAGTGGCAACCGATCTTATTGTCTTGAGCCTGCGGAGCAGGTGGCAGCATAAAGCTTGGGGTGGAGCGCAGGGGAACTCCAGGCAACCAGCAGATAAGATTCACTCAGCGCGCGGAGCGGGCGACAGCAGATCAGGATCTTGTTCGTGCGTAATTCATACAACGATATCTCTTCCGCTGCCGCCCGCTTGGCGGGCTAGAAACTCAAATGGGATTGCCCTGGGGCTCACGCCCCAGACTTTCTGCTTTCGCCACGCTGCGCGGGCTCTAGATCCAATTGTCGGCGTCGTTTCTTGCTCTCCTTCTCTACTTGCGGGTCGAGTGTGCTAATCTATGCGCCGAAACCGATCGAACATTTCAGGAGGATCCATGGCAGACGAGAAAGAGACTTGTAAGAATCCCGTGTGTGGTTGTGCCCCACAGGCGGACGGTAAGTATTGTAGTGCATCATGCGAGGGATCTGGGCAAACCATCGAAATTGATTGCGACTGTGGTCATCCGGAATGTAGCGGCGACTTCTAGCTCCCGGAACAGCCTGCGAAACCAAAAAGAGAGGCGCATCACGCGCCTCTTTTCATCTGAGGTCACAGGCTGAAGGTTAGGCCACGAGCATTGGCTTTGTTGCTCGACCGATCAGGTAAGTTATCCAGGCAGCGGGTAAATCCTAGCTACTTATCACTCACGCGGCGGTCTGATGGCCGCGGCATGAAAGCACTACTCGGGCTCATCGTCAACGGAAGGCAACATCTACTCTGCCGCGAGCTTCAGGAACTGTCCCGCGAGTCTGGGACCAGTTCCCTCGTCTTCGTGTTTGAAAAAGACGAAAGCATCATTCCAATTCTGATCGATGACGCGTTTGAACCATTCCGCAAGGTTCTCCTCGGAATAGTTGATACGCCGCAAGCGCAGGTAACCCCAATCAGCTGTTTTGTCGATATGAGATACCGGCAGATCGTCGGTATCTGAAATACAGAGCGCGTGGTTTTTACGCGACAGCAGCTCCAAGACGTCATCATCGAACCAGGTCTGATGACGAAACTCGAATGTGGCTTTGGTTTCGTTTGGCAGGCAACCGAGAAACGACTGCAGTCGGGAAAGGTCTTTTTTCATGTTTGGGGGCAGTTGAAACAAGAGCGGGCCCAGACGATCTTCCAGCGCCGCCGCCGTCTCGAGGAGATATCTGGTTTCTTCTTCGGTCTCCTTCAATCGCTTGAAATGCGTGATCTTTTGCGAAGCTTTGACCGAAAACTTGAATCCGGCGGGTACCTGCTCTTTCCAGTTTTCGAGCATGCTCTTTTGCGGCAAACGATAGAACGTGTTGTTGATTTCAACGGCCGGCAAACGTGTCGCGTAGTACGTAAGCATCTCCCTGGCCGGAAGTTTCTCCGGATAAAAGCTGCCTTTCCATTCTTTGTAACTGTAGCCGCTCGTGCCTACGTAGAGAGTCATTCAACTTTCCAAAAAAGATCTTCAGCCAGGTTGCTCATTACAAGACAAAATACAGCCGGCATTTGTTTTGGGCAAGCATTGCCCTTTCACAACGGGGAGCGGTAGCGACCTGGTCGGCGGGCGCGACACTCAACCCAGAGAGCCCGCCGCAGATCAGACCAGGTGGCCTACCGCTCGCTGTTCTGACAAGACAGCACAGCCGCCTCATTGTCGGCTCCTCGCCTTTTGTGATACACAGAGCGACAAACTGGTAGACGCTAGATCAATCGTTCGCCCGCAAACTTTTCCCGAGGAGTCATCGCTAGCAGCTATGTCCACTGTCACCACTAATATCGAATCACTGTCTCATGAAGAACGCGTGTTTCCGCCGCCGGCCTCGTTCTCAGAAAAAGCGCACATCAAATCGATGGCGGAGCTGGAAAGGCTTCGCCATGAAGCGTACGAGCAGCCGGAAGAGTTTTGGGCTCGCATGGCCGAAGAGCTTTACTGGTTTAGGAAGTGGGACACGGTTTTGAAGTGGGAGCCGCCTCATGCTCAGTGGTTCCTTGGGGGAAAGATAAACATTTCCTACAACTGCCTGGATCGCCACCTCTCCAACGGCCGGCGCCAGAAGACCGCGTTGATTTGGGAAGGCGAGCCCGGCGAACAACGCACACTGACTTATGAGCAACTGCATGCAGAAGTCTGCCGTTTCGCGAATGTCTTGAAGCAGTCAGGAGTCCAGCGGGGCGATCGTGTTGCGCTCTACCTGCCGCTGATACCGGAATTGGCAATATCGATGCTGGCGTGCGCGCGCATTGGCGCTACTCACTCAGTTATTTTCGGAGGTTTCTCCAGCGCTGCCTTGATCGATCGCATCAACGATGCCAGCTGCAAGCTCGTGGTGACTGCTGATGGCGGGTGGCGACGAGGCTCTGAGGTGAAATTGAAGGCTGCGGTTGACGAAGCCCTCAAACAAACGCCGTCGGTCGAAGCCTGTATTGTCGTGCGTCGAACTGCAGTGTCTATTCACATGGAAGCGGGCCGAGATCACTGGTGGCATGAACTGATGGAAACTGTTGATGCCAACTGTCAGGCTGAGGAATTGGACAGCGAGCACCCGCTTTTTATTCTCTACACATCAGGAACTACGGGAAAGCCGAAAGGTATTTTGCATACGACAGCCGGTTATCTGCTGCAGACTCACTTGACGACGAAGTGGGTATTCGATCTCAAAGACGAAGACGTCTACTGGTGCACGGCGGACATTGGCTGGGTCACAGGACACAGTTACGTCGTTTATGGCCCACTCTCAAACGGCGCGACCGTGCTCATGTACGAAGGCGCGCCGAACCATCCCGAGCCGGACAGGTTTTGGAGCATCGTTGAGCGCCATCGCGTGAGCATTCTCTACACCGCCCCTACCGCAATTCGCGCTTTCATAAAATGGGGTGAGCAGTGGCCCTTGAGACACGACCTCAGCAGTCTGCGTTTGTTAGGCACGGTCGGTGAGCCAATCAATCCCGAAGCTTGGATGTGGTATCGCGAGGTCATCGGCAAAGGTATTTGTCCAATAGTTGATACGTGGTGGCAAACAGAAACCGGCGCGATCATGATCACGCCGCTTCCCGGGGCCACTGCTACCAAACCCGGTTCGGCTACTAAGCCCTTTCCAGGAATCGAAGCCGACGTGATGACCAGAGAGGGCAAGTCTGTGGGCGCAAATGAGGGTGGCTACCTGGTGATCAAACGACCTTGGCCTTCCATGCTCAGAACGATCTGGGGTGATGATGAACGCTACCGTGATCAATACTGGTCGCAGATTGACGGTATTTACTTCGCCGGCGACGGTGCGCGGGTGGACGAGGATGGCTACCTTTGGATCATGGGGCGCATCGACGACGTAATCAATGTGAGCGGTCACCGGCTGGGAACCGCGGAAGTGGAAAGTGCGCTGGTATCCCACGCAGCGGTGGCGGAAGCAGCGGTCGTGGCGCGTCCTGATGAACTGAAAGGATCGGCCATCATTGCCTTTGTCACTTTGGAAGGGACACACACTGCGTCGGATCAGCTTAAGGAGATCTTGCGCGCGCATGTCACCAAAGAGATTGGAGCGCTCGCCCGGCCTGAAGAAATACGCTTCAGCGATCTGCTCCCAAAGACTCGCTCTGGCAAGATCATGCGGCGCTTGTTACGTGAGATTGCAACCAGCGGCTCAGTTGCAGGGGACGTGACTACACTTGAAGATTTCTCGGTGCTTGAGAAGCTGCGAGCAGAGGAAGAGTGATCATTTGTCATTTTCCATAATTTTCCATTTCTCATTTCTCATTTGTCATTAGAAGCCCGCGAAGCGTGGCGACAGCAGCCGGAATGTTCGGCCGGGGTCCCCTCCCTGGGGAGTGAGCCCCAGGATAATTGCATTTGAATTGAAAGCCAGCGAAGCGGGCGGCAGCGACAACAAAGGAGACATCGGAGCCCGCGAAGCGTGGGACGGCATAAAGTCTCGCACCCAGAGAAATGTCAAATGACATATTGGGAAAATGTTAAGAAATCCTGCCAGTGTTTGCCAAAGCGTTATACACTCTACGGCAGCAGACAAGTTCGCTCTTACCCGATAAGGAGTTGAAGTGATGCCTCGCCAAACGGAACTTGACGGCCGCTCAGGGCCACGTTATCTGGTGACTTTTGAAGTGCGCGCGGAATGGGACGAGCCTGATGGGGCTCACGTTCTGTCGGAGGGCACCACAGAGAATGTCGGTCCCGAAGGGACACTGGTGCACCTGCCGCGAAAACTTCCGGACGTAGGCAGCCGGGTGCGGCTTGAGGTGCAAGGTGAAGACGGTAAAAAGTTACAGGTCGTTGCCGAGGTGCTGCGCATCGAGCGCAACGCTGGACATCCGCTGGCTGCGCTTCAACTACTGGGCGAGACTGACGAATGGAGGGGCTTGATCTGGGAGCCCGCAGCGCCCCGCGTTGCCGCTCCAGTGGCAACCGAGAGTGATGAGGAAGAAAGTGAGGATGATGACGAACTGACCAACTGAGAGGCCATTCATGAAAATCCCCCCGACTTCTTTGCCGGATCATGACCGGCGCAAATTCCCTCGTTTTTACATTAGCTCGCATCTGACACTCGCCGTCGAAGATGAAAGCTTGAGAGAATCAATCGGACTAGGCGAGCCAGGAGATATAAGCCTGGGCGGGCTTCGGGTGCGCAACCTCCCTGCCTGTCCTCATGTCAGAGTTGGCGATCGGCTCGGGTTGTTACTAATGGACCAAGAAGACGCTTTATCTCTGCGTGGTGAAGTGGTCCATCATGGCACGGAGGACACCTTTGGCGTCGAATTTCGTGACATGAGCCCTTCCGAGAACCGGGCCGTACGCGGCATCATCAAGCGACTACACTGACCGCAGGTCGAAATAGTGAGCAGCAAAGAGGAATCTAAAGAGGTAGCCCGAACCGCGGCGAAAGCCGCGGTTGAGGCGTCGTGGCCGCAGACACGCGTAATCCTGCGCGTGATCGTCATTGTGCTGGTGGTGGCAATTACGCTTTGGATAGTCGTGAAGCTAACGGGCCTGATCCTGCTCCTCATCCTCTCCGTCTTTTTCGCCTATCTCGTCTCGCCCCTGGTGGACTTTCTGCGGCGGCCGATTATCATCTCGGGACGCCCCCGGTCAATGCCGCGCCTGCTGGCTATTTCCCTCGCCTATGCAATTCTCATTGGGGCCATTGTGATAGCCATTTACCTGCTGGTACCTCGATTGGGCAGCCAGTTTCCAGAGTTTGCTCAGCAGGCTCGTGGTTACTGGAGAGACTTTGGCACTAGTACGCAGCGATTGAATGATTACCTGCGAATGCGACTGCCTCCATCGGTCATGGACGCGATAAACAGCGAGGTACCACGGGTAGTTCAACGCGTTAGGGGAACGTTCGGCCTGGTAGTCGAACACATGATCGGTTGGCTCGCTTACATACCTTGGTTAGTTCTGATTCCGATCCTGAGTTTCTTCTTCTTGAAAGACGCGGAGGAGTTTCGCCGCTCCGCGCTACAGATGCTCCCGCGCGGACGTTGGCGCTGGCGCGGCGACGAGTTTTTTCAAGACATTAGCGGTACGCTGGCGGCCTATGTCCGCGCTCAATTAACCGCTTGTCTATTTATCGGAATTGTTTGCTCGATTGGCTTCGCACTGCTGGGCATGCCCAGTCCGTTAGTGCTGGGGTTCATAGCCGGTGTTTTCGAATTCGTTCCACTCGTTGGCCCACTGCTGATTGCTGTGCTCGCCGCCTTTGTGGCCACCCTTCATGCCGGTTCCTTCTCGGCGCTGACTGTTATTCTGTTTCTTGGCGTGCTGCGCATCGTGCAGGACTATGTCGTCTATCCCAAACTGATTGGTCAGGGTATACACCTTCATCCCCTGGCTGTGATTATTGCGATTCTTTCTGGGGCCGAACTGGCCGGGATTGCGGGAATCTTTCTCGCCATTCCTGTGGTCGCGATACTTACGGTGAGCTACAAGCACTGGTTGGAACACCGAGGGAGTGAGGGCCTGGCTGATGTTCTCGGAACCACTAACGTAACTGAACCGGAAATCGGATCCCCTGCTGCGCTCAATACTGAAATTTCTGGAGACATCAATCATCCGCACATAAACACCACCACGGAAGAGATGGCTCGCGCGCGCCCGGACCTCACAACCGGCGAACTTAAGGTGCCGGGCGGTGATTAAAGTGATCCCTTGAATTGAGTTCTGAAGACTCGTTTAACCGGTTATTTCATTTCCATTTGTCATTCTCATTTTTCAGTCCCTGCCGACTCTCATCGTCAGGCAAGCGGCGGTAAACTACCCTTCCTAACCTGCGAATTGGGACGCCCCTACAAATCTCAACGGGTGCTCAAAAGCTTAACCACTCGAAACACTGGGTAACTCGCCGCCAAAAGGATTAGAGCGTATACGCTGTTGCGCGTGTCGCTCGCGACCGCGCCAACCAGGAACAGAATCGATCCCAGCAGAGCGAGCGCGGTGGTCCATGGATAACCCCAAGCACGATAGGGACGCTCCTTTTCCGGCTCCCGCGCCCGCAACACAAAAACTGAAATAAAGGACAGGGTGTAGTTGGCGACAAAGAAAAACGCGAGCACGGTGATGACTTTTTCGAAAGTCTGGCCGAAAGCGATGAAGAGCACGGCGACGGTTGTGCTCACGAACAGGGATACGGTGGGTGTCCCACCTTCATTGACGTGCGCGGCCTTCCGCACGAAGAGACCATCTCGACTCATCGCATACAGCACACGTGTGGCCATCAGGTGTAAAGCGTTAATCGCGCTGAGCATGGACACGATGGTCAACGATCTGAAGACGGTGTCGCCGTATGCACCGAAGATCACCTGAGCAGCCGCGCCCGCGGCAAAGTCTTGACCGGCAATTTTTGATAGAGGCAATACGTAGAGCAGGGCCAGATTGACCAGAAGATAAATTGCGATAACGGAAACAACGCCGCCGAACAGCGCCCGGGGAATATCTCGACCAGGACGTTCGACTTCCTCCGAGAAATAGATCACTCCAGACCAGCCGTCGTAAGTATAGATCACTGATTGCACCGCCAACACAAAGCCGGCGAGTAGCGTGAGTCCTGCGGGCGTTGGGTTAGCAGGCTCCGAGACTGCGCCCTGGCCGCCGAGCAGGAACGCAGCGATAATGAGAGCCATGAAGGCCAGGGCTTTCAGCAGACTCGTAACATTCTGAACGTTGCTGCCCCAAATAATTCCGCGCCATTGTAAGAGCGCAAAAAAGATCGCGATTGAGGCAGCGATCGGGGCGCTCTTTCCAGCGAGAGCGGGAACTAAAGCGCCTGCGAATTCACCCACTACGATAGCAACTGCCGCAGTACTGCCGCAGCTTGAGATCCAGTCGCTCCAGCCGACAATGAATCCAGCATATTCCCCTAGTGCATAGCGAGCGAAAACATACTGGCCTCCGGAACGCGGGATCATCGCTCCCAGTTCAGCAATCGAAATCGCTCCCAGGAGTGCGTACAAACCGCCTACCATCCAAACGCCTAGAAACATCCAGGCATTAGGAAGCAGTTCGGCTATAACACCGGGAGTGCGGAAAATTCCCGCGCCGATGGTGTTGCCGATAATTACGGCCAGACCAAAGCCAACGCCGAGGACTCGCAAGAGGCGGCCACGGCGCTCATTTCGTGGGATGGTCGCGGATTGCGTTTGCAAGCGGTTTACCTTGGGACAGAGGGAAATAAAGACCCCAAAAAAGCAAGCAAGTAACTCTTCTGGTAGTGTCCTAAATTAATAGGCAGGTAAACGATCCACTAAATCACACTAAACAACACTAATATTTCTTCGTGAAATTTCGTGTGATTTCGTGGGTCGTTCTTACCAACTGACGAGCGAAAGCACTTCTGATTCATACCGGGCTTTTGGCCTGGACTTCTTTCTTATTAAACGCCGGCTTTTAGATCTGCATGCAGCAAACGGTGAAACAGATGTTCACCAGCTTCCCGTCGGACCGAGAGCCGCCCCGCACTGTAAGCACGTGAGTTCAAACCGCGTTGTACTGATCTGCAGATTGAAACGTCTTCGTCCTGGATGCGTTGGCCTACCTCAATGCTGGCGCGATTGCGTTCGCGCGCGGATTCGGAGACGTCAGGAAAGTAAAAGTCGAAAATGACTTCGGTCTTGTCGACGCTCAAAGGAATCACCAGATTCGTATCCATTACGCCGTCGTACAAGTTGATCATGAAGTTGGGATAGATCCAGTAGTAGAGCGCGCGGTCCCCTTTTCTGACCGCGCCGGTTTCGGGTTCAGCGCCGTCGCTGACGATGGGACTCGATTGCAAACAGAATCGCTGGCCGTTCTCAATAGTGTAATTGCTGTAGTCGAGAACGCTGTCGAGGCCCTTGTGGAGGTAGGGAACGTGGTAACCGCCGTCGAGATAGTTGTCGACGAAGACTTTCCAGTTGCAGTCGAACTCGTAGTGACGTCGTTCCATCCAGTGGAGCTTCTCGAGACTCAGCGGACGGATCTGATTGATCAAGTCCGCGCCGAGAAATTTTTCCAGATTGTTATCGGAATTTTCATTAGCTACCAAGGGCCCAGACGTGTCATGCCATACCCTGACAAATACCCAGTTTTCCCAAACGGCAGTTGTGACCGGCAAAAGCCCGTTCGCGGCGCGATCGAAGTTACACACTCCTGAGAAATCCGGCGTGCCTTTCAACTCCCCTGCGAGCGAGTAGGTCCAGCCGTGGTAAGGACAACGGAGCTGGTTGGCCTTTCCCTCGGGCTCAGTCATCACTGCGGCCGCGTGGTGCCGGCAGGCGTTAAAGAATCCGCGCAACACTCCCTCGGTTCCTCGAACGACAACAATCGGCTCGCCGGCTATATCGCTAGTAACGTATTGCCCGGGTTCACGCACCTGATCGACGCG
>JBPCMM010000160.1:0-6644 GCA_051002255.1 Pyrinomonadaceae bacterium | reverse complement strand
GTGATACTCGATCTTGGTGCAAAAGAACAGGGCGAAACCCTGACCATCAAGCCAGAGGCCGCGATACTTATTGAAACGCATACCTCTGCACGCAGGATGCGACCGACAGCCGAGGAAGCTCTCAGGTTGTTTGCGGAGAAGTCATACCTCCAGCCAACGCTGAAAAGAACTGATGTTGGGGGTTCTGAATTTCTGGTGTGGAGCGCACCCACCAGTGAACGCCAAATCGTTGCCACCATCGATGGGACCCTGGTAATTATCGGAAACAGCGAACGTGCCGTGAAGACGTGCTTGGAGGTTCGCCGAGGTCAAAGACCAAGCCTCAAAAGTCACGCAGAGATGCAACAGATGCGACACCACTTGGCAACAGCCCACACGCTCGCCTTTGGTTTCATCTCCTCATCGAACGCCGCGCGACTTTTCTCGTTAGGAACGCCGCTGCTTTTCGGCAGGGCACCCGGAGACGCGCGGTTCGATCGAATTATCGGTACCAGCGCCGCGAAGGTGTTGGCGGGGGTCGGCTGGAGTGCGCGGATATCTTCGGGAGGAATCGAAGATCACTACGTGTTTTCGCTTCAATCCCCTCTCGTCTCTCGTCTGCAACCACACTTCCGACCCACCAGCTCGCCGATTCAAGTTTTGGATATGCTGCCGAACGACTTTCACTCCGTGTCGGTTTATAGGTTCGAGAACCCGGTCGTCACCTGGCAGTTGCTTGAAACAACACTCTCGTCACAGCTCGATACTTTGTCAGCAATGCTTATTAGTGGTCTTCTGAAGTCCGCTCTGACTCCTTACGGAATTGAGGATCCCGAAAGGTTCCTCAAACTCATCGGACCGGAACTGAGTACTGTGCGTTTGACGAGTGAGACCGAACAATCAACCCTTATTGCTCAGGTCCGTGACGAAGCGGCACTTCGGAAACTACTCCTGGGGGCAGGTGCAAGAAGTTTCAAGTATGACTCTGAAGGCGAGGCTGAACTGATTGAGATTCCCGGCAAGATGATCGCGGTGAGTTTTCTTAAAGACAGTGTCCTGATCGGTCCACCAGCGGATCTGCAACAGCACTTGCAGGCTGCAACGGGTAACCGCGCAACACCGGACCAGATTAAGAAACTAGAACGCTTCTTGGGTCGCTCCAACTCGGCTAGCGTGGTGACTTACACGCGAGAGAGCAACCGAGTCATGAAATTCGTCCAAGCCATTTCTCGAGCAAGCGGGGGCACTACGGCAGCTCGCGAATCAACTGAGCTTTCGCGCAAGATTGAACAACTACCTTACTCCGCAACTGAAACCATGCTTGGTGATCAGGGTCTCGAGAGAATAACGCGATCATCTTTTGGTCAATTCGCCACTCTCGTACCGCTGCTATTTCCAGACCGGTGAGTGCTATTCGACAATTTGTGAGTGGCACCACTGCAGAACCGGGAGCGGACCGGGGTCCCCAAGCGGGCAGCCCGCCTGGGGTGGTGGTAGCAACCGCACTCAACGAACGATGACTCTGACAACGAGTTTGGTCGTTTCGTGCCGTTTCGTGATTTCGTGGATCGCTCTTATTATAACTTGACCTGTTCGCGGCGTAACACATGACCATCCATGAGATGCTGATCGGGACCGGGAACCGCGGGAAAGTTACCGAAATCAAACGTGTCTTGAAAGACCTGCCCCTGAAGCTCCGCGTCATCACCGATTTCCGGAGCCTCAGCCAACCTGACGAGTGCGGCAGTTCCTATGCAGACAATGCCATCATTAAGGCGCGGTCGTACGCTGAACAAACTGGACTGCCGACGCTGGCGGACGACTCAGGACTGGAAGTAGCTTCGCTGAACGGCTTGCCGGGACTGAGATCAGCGCGTTTCGGAGGCGAGGAACTCTCCGATGCAGAACGAACAAGCCTGCTGCTTTCGGAGTTGCTGGCGGTGGACGGCGACGATCGTTCCGCACGCTTTATTTGCGCGATGGCGATAGCTAAGCCAACCTGCGAGGTAATTAACGTGGCCCATGGCATGTGTCAGGGAAGTATCGCCAAGGCACCGTCGGGTCGTGAGGGCTTTGGGTATGATCCAGTCTTCATTCCCAGCGGATACAAATTGACGTTCGCAGAGATGCCGTTGATGTTAAAAAACGCCATCAGTCACCGAGGGAAAGCCTTGGCCGCAACTCAAGAATTCCTAACGCGCGGTTTTCAGGTGGGTGGTTAGGTTGATTCCGGAAGTTTAGAGTTCAACCTTCAGGTTGCGGTTTCGCGACCACAAACTAAAGTTTGAACTCTAAACTGACCCCCTACCGTTTTTAGTCGACGCTTGACTGCTGGTCTAGCTGGCTCTTAGAATGCCTCGACCTGTCCGGTTCAAGCTGCAGGTTTGCGGGGCGTAGCACAGCCTGGTAGTGCGCTCGGTTTGGGACCGAGAGGTCGGAGGTTCGAATCCTCTCGCCCCGACCAAGAATCTCAGACACATCAATCATTTAGAGAGCCACACGTCAACGGACCTGTTTTTCCGTGTGGCCAATTTGTGACCAGAATATTCAGCACGCATCGTCTAGCAAACTGTAGGGCATGGTCCCGGAATGTGAAATGTCGAATATTTTCGCAGCCGAGCCACCCTTGAAAATGGAACTATTTGCGTAGCGACCGGTCACTCGGTCTATAACCGAGAGGTCGGAGGTTCGGTCTCTCGCCCCGACCAGAATCATTAGGCAGTGGATTGTGACGCAAGTGGTTGTTAGTTGACCATCTCCAGGGTCTCAGCGGCAGCCTCACTCACTCGCCATCGGCGCAGTCTGTTTCACAATCCAGTCCCCGATCAGTTTTAATACAGTAGGGGAGATCGTTTCCTCAATCCTCCCATATTCAGCCGGAGAACCAGTTTCGCTCGTCTGAAACAGATGATTGAGCTTCGGTACTTCCACGACGGTATAGTCTTTGTTTCCCCCAGCCTTCAAGGCTGCTTCTATGGCTGCTAGATTCTCTCCCGCAGGCACCACCTGCAGATCCCGCTCTCCAGTGATGGCTAGTACCGGGATACGAACTTTCTTTAGTGTCGCCCGCGGGTCGTACCTAATGTAGAAGCGGAACCACGGCGTCACCATGAGCTTGATGGCGCCCTCCATCGCGTCTTCGCGGATGCCGTACTTCTTTCGCTGCTCCTCCGACATCTCACCCACCATCTTCGCTCTTATTTCCCGTATTTTCTTGTCAGCGACAGCGTTATCCTTCTCCTCTTTCAAGATCGAGAATATCTGCCGCATCAGTCTGCGGTTCCACGCAATCGCTTCATCGCTTGTACCGCTGGCCTTAGCAGTCGCGGCAACCTGATTGGAAAATCCCTCTTCAGCAGTTAGTCCCGGTCCAGCCATCAGGACGATAAAGGCGACGTCTCGTGATTTGGCCGCTACCAGCGGTGCTATGATCCCACCTTCGCTATGTCCGATCAGGCCGATTTGCTTAGGGTTGATCTCCTTTCTGGTCCTGAGAAACGCGATGCCCGCGAGGACATCCTCTGCAAAGTCCCCACTGGTAGCCTTATCGGGGCTCGCCCCTGCCGTAGATCCACCGATACCTCTGTCGTCTACACGCAAAACAACTATCCCTCGGCGGGTCAGATAGTCTGCCAATACTAAGAAGGGCTTATGCCCCAACATCGCTTCGTTACGATCCTGCTTGCCAGAACCCGTGATGAGCAGCACTGCCGGATGAGGGCCTTTCGTGCGTGGCAAAGTCAGGGTGCCGGCGAGCCGCACGCCGTCCCTCTTATTCTCATAAGAGACTTCCTCCTCGTCGTATGGATAAGGCTTCTTCGGCTCTTGCGGGCGGAGAGAGGGCGCAGGGGCTTTATCAACTCGATTAAGTGTCAGGGGCACTGTCATCGCTGATTGATTCCAGTGACCCGTAATGGCCGTCCCTTCCTTGTTGATCAACCCTTCATACACCGCGCCAAGGGATTTGAACTCAAAGCGGACCGTCGCGTCTTTGACGGTAACGGCGTCAACGGGTACGCCTGTCGCCCCTTGATCAGGAATGTCCAGAGTGGCTGTGAAAGTGTCGTCCGCCGACTTCGCAACTTTCAGGATGAGCCGCAGTTTTGTTCCGCCAGCCTCGAGCGTGCCTTGCCAGATGCCCTGCAGTCCTTGTGTTTGGATATTAGGATTAGGTGGCAAGGTGGAAAAGTTCTGCCGCGCCACTTTGCTTAATTGACTATGGGCAGGAACAGAAAAAGACAACTGGAAGAGAAGGAACGTGGCTAGGACCATTAGCAGGAGTTTCATCATTGTCACCTCAGGGTTGTTTCCTAACTATTTTAGTAAATGGGGCGCTGAAGAATTGCGGCTAAAGACCAATAGTTAGACAGATAATCACCACTACAGATCATCACCGGCTGGTGGGCTCCACAACCGGCACAGCAATGTACGATGCATACCGGCCCGAGCGATATACTCGTTGAGTAGCTCGCTGAAAATCCGATTCCTTCGAGAGGAAGATATTCGGAACAAATCGTTGCGGGTTGCGATCGATAACAGGGAACCAACTGCTCTGAACCTGCACCATGATTCTGTGTCCCTTTTTGAAAACGTGATCGTTAGCGGGAAACGCAATCTGATAATGCTGCACCGAATTTGCCGGAATGGGAGCGGGCTTCTCAAAGCTCTTGAAGTAGCGTCCACGAAATACATCGCCGGCGATCATCAGTTGGTAGCCACCCATCGTCGGATCGGCTGCGTATTTCTCCGGATACACATCGATGAGCTTCACTACCCAGTCGCCGTCAGTGCCGGTGGTCGATGCGAAGAGGTTGGCCAGAATCTTGCCCGACACGACGACGTCGTTCTTGAGCGGTTCGCTCACCCACGCGAGCACGTCCGGGCGTCGGTGCACGAAGCGCTGGTCCTCGACCAACCATGTCGACCATCCTGAGCGCAACTCAATCGGACGCGGCCGATAGGGGACCGGGTTCGCGGGATCCGAGATGTAACTGTCGAATGCTGGAGCCTTTGCGGATGGCGGGTTGAACGAAAGCTCCCCATTAGCCTGAAAGTAAAGCCGCCGCCCGACGACATTGCGTTTCGGCGGCCACGCGTCATGCTCTACCCACTCGTTTGCGCCAGTCCTGAAGGTCAGCGCTTCCGGACGCTCGGGGCTCCCTTTTCCCTTCAAGTAATATGCTAAGAACGGCACCAGCACTTTGCGCCGATAGTGCTCAGCGGTTGCGCTGCCGAAGTCAATGCGACCGAGCTTGCGACCCTCGCCCCGCGACCATCCACCATGGTTCCACGGACCTACGACCAGAAAATTTTGCTTCGACTGATCATGCCGCTCGAGCAGCTCATAGATTTTGATTGGGCCATAAAAGTCTTCCTGGTCCCACCAGCCGGCCACGTTGAGCGTCGGCACGGTAACGCGGTTTAGCCAGGGCGCAAACCCCTGTCGTTGCCAGAAACCGTCGTAGTCAGGGTGGTTTACAAAGTCGCGCCAGGTCGGGATCTTGTCGTGAAAATACTTGGCGCTCACGTTAGATAGAGGACCGAGATCCAGGTACCACTCATAAGCATCGTAACGATCGATCAATTTCGAAACGTCGGCGATCTCTTTGGATGACTCCATCATGTAAGCGTATTCGAGGCCGTAGCTCAATCGAAACGCGCCGTTGTGATGAAAATCGTCACCGATCCACATGTCGGCCGGTGACGCTTGCTGCACGACGGCTTTCAACGCCGGGTGCGGATCGAGCATTGCCATCACAGACAACCATGCCCCGTAACTGGTTCCCGCGATCCCCACACGACCGTTTGTGTTGGAGGCATTCTTCAGGAGCCAGTCTATCGTGTCGTAGGTGTCGCTGCTTTCGTCGATCGCATTCTTGTCTTTCGGATCGCGCGGTTGGCGGAGCATGACGAACTGCCCTTCCGACTTGAACCGTCCGCGGATGTCCTGCTGCACGATGATGAAACCTTCAGCGGTTAATTCTGGAAGAGCCGCTGCAAGTTGAGCTGGCGTTAAATTACCGATGCCGTATGGTGTCCGAAGAAGCACGATAGGAAACTGCTCGTTGGTGTGAGTCGGAGCATAGATGCGCGTGTTAAGACGAATACCATCTCGCATCGCGATCATCGCTTCGGTGCTACTGAATTCTGGATTAGCAGGCTGCGACTTGACGGGCGCAAAGGTTGCGAAGAGGACGAGTGCGACGAGCGCACGACTTGAGTTTGTTATTGCTTTCTTCATTTGTGCCTTCTTGTTTCGGAGTGCGCTGGCAGAGCGCAGCGGAGCGCAGGGCCAGATCAAGCATTCTATAAACATTCGGCTCCTAGCGGAGCAGTTGTCCAGAACAGGGTCTTCACTTGATCAGAGCCTCCTTCAGTTTGTCGTTCCAGGTTGAGTGAACTGGCTGCCTTCGACAAACGAAAGTTTTGTCGAACAAAAAGCGCCGGCGCCGCTACGCTCTGCCGGCGCACTCCAAATAATTACTACCTCTCCGGTTTCTTCGACACCCGATCGATTGGTGCGGGTCGCGGCACGCGCGGCACCGGGTTCTGCTCAAGCAGCCTGATTGCCTCCTGCACCGCGCGTTCGAGTTGGGGATCGTGTCCCTTGATTACTTCGGCCGGGGTGTACTCCACTTCGATATCCGGCGCCACTCCCTCGTTCT
>JBPCMM010000159.1:0-10522 GCA_051002255.1 Pyrinomonadaceae bacterium | reverse complement strand
CGCAAATCAGCGCTTTGGCCTATGACTTTCGGACTGGCGTGTTGTGCGATCGAAATGATCGCCACCGGCGCCGGCCGTTTTGATATCGATCGATTTGGAGCAGGTGTTTTCCGCCCCAGCCCAAGGCAAAGCGACCTGATTATTATTGCCGGGACCGTGACTTTGAAGATGGGGCCGGTCGTGCGCAGAGTTTACGAACAGATGCCCGAACCGAAGTGGGCTATAGCCATGGGCGCCTGCGCCTCAACCGGCGGACCATTTGATTCTTACTCCACGATGCAAGGCGTAGATCGTTGCATTCCCGTGGACGTCTACATTCCCGGCTGTCCACCGCGACCGGAAGCATTGCTATATGGCTTGATGCGCCTGCAAGATATCATCATGCGCGAGGCGCCGTCGGCTTACATATTCGAGTCGGACGGGTCAGTGCATCGTCGGCGCAGCCTTGAAGGTGATGACGAGTTGCAGTCCATCTCTGAACGAGATTTGGGAGGTGTTGTTGCTCCGGCAGGCTGATGGTGAGAGCTCAACTAATAACGGCAATTGTCCTGGGGCCTGTTAAGTGGCAGTGCCCGTCCCTCGTGGAATTAGCCCCTGAGAAAGTAACCGCGCCATCGATGCGCTTCCCTGGAGAATCACCATGAAAACAATTTCTGCAAGAAAGTTAGTGCTCCTGCTCATGATTATTGGAACATTGCTCGCGTCGGGAATTATCGTCGGCGCGCAGACGAAGCCGAGGATGAGGCGCTCTACCCGAAGACCCGCGACGCGAATTGTGGCGGTTGGTACCAATCTCAGGATTCGTCTCGAAGATACGCTGTCCAGCAAGGACTCACGTGTCGGGGACAGGTTTACCGCTACGGTGATCGATCCGGCTCGGTTTGATGAAGCAACTGTCACCGGCCATGTCAGCTCGATTCAGAAATCGGGAAAAATAAAAGGACGCACTTCAATGAACCTGGCTTTTGACTCGATCGAATTGCGTGACGGGCGCAGGGGATCGATGCGTGGCTATATCACTCGAGTTTACGGCGATGAGGCCGGACGAGCTGATGATGAGGGTGGGGTAGAGTCTGGCAGCCGCACTAACCAAACCGTAAAACGCGCAGGAATCGGAGCCGCCGCTGGCGCGATTATTGGCGCCATTGCAGGCGGCGGCAAGGGTGCGGGAATTGGCCTGATCCTGGGTGGGGCCGGTGGCGCTGGCTCTTTAGCTATCCAAGGAAGCAAGGAGTTGAGGCTCGAATCAGGAACCGAACTGATGGTGCGGGTCACACAGTAGCACCCACGGCGGTCGGCTGGACGGGCGAACCGCCCAGGTGGTTTCGTATAACGGGCGCAAAGCAGAACTTCGGCGGCAAAGAACAATCTCTTTGCGCTAGAGTTCTACTTTGCGCCTTTTCTTTTCTTACGGCGCAAGGGCAATTCCACATTTTCGGGGCTGGTTTATTTTGACTCCGGAGGTTCAGAGTTCGACCTTATAGGTTGTGCCTGGCGGTGCGGACAGGCTAAAGCTTGGCGCCGAAAACCTGTAGGGGGCGTCCCTCCGTGGCCACCCCCATGCTATCCGCAGATTACACAGATTACAAAAACATTTAGGCATTTAGACGACGAGTCAAAACCTTTGTAGCCAGCTGTTTCTTCTAATCTGTGTAATCTGCGGATAGCATGGGGCGCCCACGGAGAGACGCCCCTACGAAGGCAGCTTTTCTGGAAGAAAAATCGATCAGCTTCCGTCTAATAGGTGAAGTGAGTGGATGGAGGGACTGATGGAGCGGCTGGCTGTAATGTCTGAACCCTTAATTGAGGAACGGGTAATCAAAGACTGCCAGCAGGGCGACCGGGAAGCGTTTCGGCTGCTCTTTGAAGCTTACAAAGACAAAGTGTTCTCCATAGCAGTGTATTCCTTCGGCGGAGATCAGACCGCGGCGAGTGATGTCACGCAGCAGATCTTTTTAAAATTGATGACCTCGATAAGTCAGTTTAGAGGTGAGTCGCAGTTTACGACTTGGCTTCATCGCCTGGTTGTAAATGCCTGCATCGACGAGCAACGCAGAAGCAAACGCTACCTTGGCTTTGGGGAGAACCTTCCCGTGAAGCACACCAGTGAACGAAAGCCAGCGGAGAGGTGTTACGAGCGGAGGGAACTCGTTGATTCCGTGAAAGCTGCGATCAGCGAACTGAAACCGAAGTTTCGCGTGCCAGTCCTGCTCAAGTATGTTGAAGGACTTTCTTACGAGGAGATTGCGGAGGTGTTGGGTTGTTCGAAGGGAACCGTGGCCTCTCGCCTCAATCGCGGCCATAAGGAACTGGCGCGGCGTTTGGCGCATCTGCGAGACCAGGTAGTTTTGGGAGAATAGAGATGTTTTCTAAGCACGTTATCAGAGACTTGTCCGCCTACTGCCACGGGGAGCTGTCGCTGCAGGATTCACGTGGGGTTGCCGAGCACTTGATTGGCTGTCAGCAATGCCGTGCGGAGCTTGAAGAGGTTAAGCTGGGCGTGAAGTTTGCTGGGCGCCTGCCGGAAATTGCTGCTCCCGATTCTCTTTGGAAAAATCTGGAGGTTCTCCTTGATCGCCAGGTCGAGCACAAGATTGCTCATGACAAACCAAGAAGGTTTGGTCCTGGAATCTGGCAGCCCCGCTTTGCCGCAATAGCGGCCACTTTGATTTTGGCGATAGGCTTAGGGGCCTACTGGTTCTACGAAGGGGAATCCAGGCCATCGTGGGAAGTGGCGCGTCTTGATGGCTCGCCTTTGATTGGTTCAGTCAAAGTGAAGGACAAGAGCCGGCTGGCCGTGGGGCAGTGGCTAGAGACTGACAATGTATCGCGCGCCAAAATCCAAGTGGGCTCGATAGGGCAGGTCGAAGTCGATCCAAACTCCCGTGTGAGATTGCTGCAAACGCGTCCCACTGAACATCGGCTGGAGCTGGCGCGCGGACGGATGAGCGCCCACATCTGGGCACCTCCGCGCTTGTTCTTTGTCGATACTCCCTCGGCCGTAGCTGCCGACCTCGGCTGCGCCTACACGCTTGAAGTAGATGACGATGGTGCCAGCCTGCTGCGCGTCACCTCCGGCTGGGTAGCCCTGCAATTGAAAGACAGGGAATCCATGGTGCCCGCCGGGGCAGCCTGCGCGACACGTCGGGGCATCGGACCAGGCACGCCCTACTTTGAGGACGCCTCAGAGGTTTTTCGGAAGGCCCTGTCAAAACTGGATTTCGAACCCCATGATACAGATTGGTCCAAGATTCCGGCTCTCAACCTGGTGCTCATGCAGGCGCGCTCGCGCGACACGCTGACGCTCTGGCATTTGCTATCGCGTCTGGAAGGAACCGACCGGGTGCTGGTCTACGAACGGCTGGCCGCGCTTAGTCCGCCGCCAGCTGGTGTAACTCGAGACGGAGTGCTGCAGCTTGATGGCGAGATGCTGAAAACGTGGAAGGGCGCCATGGAATCGATGTGGAGCAACGACTCCGGACTAAAAAAGGGTTGGATCAAAATCTGGACTGGCGTGCTGGGAAAGGTAAAAGGAGTAGAGGGGAAAGAATAATCTGGCAGAAACTTAGGAACTCTGATGGGAAAAGCTTCGGTCTTCACCCCGTTAGGGTGAGATGTCTATAGCATTGGAACCTCCACTACCCTCCGGTTGAAGACTACAGGTCTAGTTGTGTTCCGCTCCTCCGAACGGAGTTGCTGAGGGAGTTGCGTTCGAGTCTATAAACATCTCACTCCTATGGAGTGGAACCTAGGAATCGATATTGCGGAGTGCAAATTAACTTTAACCAGTGAGTCGCGATCCTGCTGCTTTTTTCCTACACACTGTTCAAGAGGCTTTTAGGTCGCGCGGGTTTGAAAGGCCAAATTGAATCGAGAGGTAATACTCATGCAAGAAACATCGCCTGCTAATTTCGGTCGCAGAAGGTTTCTTAAACACGCTTCTCTTTTCGCCATTGTCTTACCCGCGCTGGAGTTTAGCACTCTGGCGTTAGCGGGTTGCAACCAGGCGCCTTCGCTAGCAGGTACAGGGCCTGATCAACTCGCGAACGTACCCTGGAAGACGACGATCGTGGCCGATGGCGAGCCGGGGGAGCCTTTGATCGTGTCAGGAACAATCTATGCTCCGGACGGGCGCACGCCACTCGAAGGAATCAACCTCTTCGTCTATCAGACCGATACCACGGGCGTGTATTCGACGAGAGGCGGCGATAATCGCAGCACTCGCGTTCACGGGCTGGTGCGCAGCAACAAGGAAGGCCATTAAGAGTTTCGGACAATCAAACCCGGGTCTTACCCAAACAGTCGTAATGCGGCGCACATTCACGCCTACGTTTCGGGCCCTGACTATCCGGAGTATTGGATTGATGAGTATCTATTCGAAGGCGATCCGTTTATTACCAGCGCCGACCGTCAGAAGTTTGGTGGAAAGGGGACCTTTTCTTCGATACTTGCTCTCCAGCGCGGTACTGATGGCGTACTCAGGGCCGTGCGCGATATCAAGGTGGAGCGCTGCACGAATAATTGCACTCGTCGGTGATGGCTGGCTGCTTGCGGGGGGTCAAAAGATGCTTACGGTAATTTTCAGTTCATGAAAGGTGGCATCACCCCAGGGCTCTGAGTCCGTAGGGACAACTGACAGTAGCCCAGCACTTGAGTCTGGGGTCGTTGAAAAACATCTATCAGTCCGGCCTAGCGGACGACAAATGGTTGTTAGGAGTCAATTCACTGTTGAAGGTGTTTCTTCAGCCGTCCGTTTCACGGACTATGAGAATTCGGGATGACAATCCCAGTACTTAAGTGCCGGGCTACTGTCAGTCGTCCGCTGCGGACTTAGAAAGCCAGTGGGGCAAGCCAGCCTGCCACTACAAATTAGCTCGGCTTGAACCATCTTTTTGTGGATTGAAAAATGAAACTTATATTAGCATTCACGATATTTGCGGCGGTGGGCCAATGGTTATTCTTCCCAGCCACGACCGAAGCGCATCCTGCCAGTGGGATCGTCGTCGATAGTGCCCTCAACATTTACTTCAGTGACCTGGAAACGATTTGGAAATTTGACACGCAGGGCAAGCTCACGGTTTTTCGGACGGGCGAACGTGGCAGGCACGTGCATGAGTTAGCCATCGACGAGCACGATAACGTCTACGGTGCTGATGTCAGCTACAACCCTGCGACAGAAGGATGGATCAGCGACGTCTGGAAAATGACCCCGGAGGGTAAGTTTACCTACCTGCTCAATCCTACCGAGCATCCGCCGCGAGGTTGGAGTATCTGGCGTGACGGCGCCGGCCACATGTACTTCATTGATCAGAACAATCACACGAAACGCGAGACATTACTTCTGCGCAGAAGTCCCGAGGGGACTGTCACCACGTTTGCAGGCGGCGCCTATGGCCACGCAGATGGCAGGGGCAATCTCGCCAAATTCGGCAGCGTAGGAGGGATGGCTTTCGGAGCAGATGGTAGCCTTCATCTCACCGATGGCGAATTCCTCCGCAGGGTTACGATGGACGGCACTGTAACCACGTTAGCGAGCGACCTCTTAGCCAGAACTTCAGAGGACCAGCCCAGACTCTTTGCGGGCAGCTCTGGAAGTCTTGCCGGTCTGGACGTTGATTCCGGCGGCAACGTTTATGTTGCTGATGCAGGGAATAGACGGCTCTTGAAGGTCAATAAGGAGGGGGGGGTGCAAGTCATCTTGAGGAGCGAGCCGCCATACTTTCCCACCGGTGTAGCAGCGGCGGGCGGAAACCTATACGTTCTCGAGGTTGGCTTCACTTTACCCAACGTCTCGAGCGGACAGCGGATCAAGAAGATTGACGGCGATGGCAAAGCGACAATTCTCGCGACTGTAGGTGCCGAAGGAAGAAACGCGGATGTGGGACCGTCTCTCTCCACTCGAGCCGGCGTGGTTGCGGAGAGCACGCTTGCCTTCTTCTACTACGGAGGACGAGTGAAATACTCTCTGACCTTTATAACTGTTGGCTTGGTTTCATTGCTTGCGCTCATCTGGCAGGGTCGTCGGAGGTTACGAGCGTGGAAAAGGCTTTAAGGATTCTCAAATGGCTCGCCCTGGTTGTTGTGGTCGTGCTTATCGGTTTGCAGTTCGTAAGGCCCGCCAGGACTAACCCGGCGGTTGATCAGTCTCAGACTATTCATGCTCGCTTGCAGGTGAATCCACAGGTCGCCGCGATCCTGGACCGTTCCTGTCAGGACTGCCATTCGAACACCACGCGTTGGCCGTGGTATAGCAACGTGGCGCCGGTCTCGTGGTTTGTAATTGACCACGTCAACCACGGACGAAGTCATATGAATCTTTCAGAATGGGGCAGCTTAGATAACCGTCAGGCCGGCAAGACGCTCGAGGAGATATGCGAAGAGGTCGAAGACGGCGCGATGCCGCTTCAGTCTTACACGCGAATTCACTGGGGCGCGAGACTCTCGCCTGAGGATATTAAGACTCTTTGTGAATGGACTGCCGCCGAACGCACTCGGATTGCTTCGCGTTAGAACCTATTTTTGGCACAGTTACACGTTTTCCAGATGCCGCGTGTCATTGATTGCCAGGACCCGCACGAATCCGTCATCCCGCAGTTCGAATCGACTGATTCCGCAGTTTCGACTGGCGATCCATACAGGCTTTAGCTCGGGCGCATCCAGAGCTCCCATGATGTGAAGCGCGAGGATGCATATAGTTCCGGTGTGTGTATAGATGGCGATGCGCTCGCCCTGATATTGTTCGACCAGTTCATCGAGTTTCCTAGACGCGCGGTCGAGGGTCTGCCGGTAGCTCTCACCACCAAGAAGCACATGCTCAAAATCGCGTCGCAGCAGGGCACCGTACTGTTCCGGATGTCGAGCTGCTGCTTCCTCGAAGGTTAATCCCTCCATTACTCCGACGCTACGTTCGCGGAAGGCTTCGGCGGTTTGGAGTCCCAGTCCGGCTAACTTCGCCAGCGGACTTGCCGTTTCAATCGCCCGGGCCAGGTCGCTGCAGATGATGGCGCTGAAGGGTTCTGAAGCCAGCGCTTGAGCGGTTCGTCGCGCCTCAGCGCGTCCTCGCGGTGAAAGCGGAGTGTCGGTGTGCCCACCAAAACGGCCTTCAGCATTACCCTGAGATTGGCCGTGACGAATCAAGAGGACCTGGGTGGTTACGCTCATTTCCGACCAAATGCCGAATGCCGATTTGCGCGAACCCTGGTTGAAGCTGACATACGAGAGCGTGCCCCTTATCTTAGTGAACGCAAACTGCTTCTTGCGTTCGCCAAAGCTACCCCTTACAGAACCGGGAACGATAGCGACCCGCACTCAACCCAGGATTATTCACGTGACTACAAAAAATTATGGTTACTTTCTCAGGGATACAATATTTAGAGTTCGTCAGTTGAGTGCGGTCGCTATCGCTGCCGGTTCCGTACAGGCACATCCGCCAATCGATGTCCAATTCGACTATCTTTTAAGTCGTCAGCGTTCATGGCGTGAGGTGTCCCTGCGAACTGTTTTAGATCAAACAAATCGCCAATTGGCAATTGGCAATGGGAAATGCGGCTACGCCGCCAAGGCCTCTGACTTGAGTTTCTCTGCCTGGTAATGATTAATGAGCGCCTGGATGAAGGGATCAAGATTACCTTCGATCACCAGATCCAGCTGGTGGATTGTGAGGCCGATTCGATGATCGGTAACCCGGTTCTCTTTAAAATTATAAGTGCGAATCTTCTCCGAGCGATCCCCCGAGCCCACCTGTGAGCGCCGCTCGCTGGCCTGAGCATCATGCTGCTTTTGCTCTTCCAGTTCCTGCAGGCGGGCTCGTAAGACTCTCATCGCCTTTTCGCGGTTCTTAATCTGCGATTTTTCGTCTTGCATGGAGACAACCAGGTTAGTGGGAAGGTGAGTAATTCTTACCGCCGAGTAAGTTGTGTTAACTGATTGGCCACCCGGTCCCGAAGAACAGAAGGTGTCGATGCGTAGATCCTTCGGATCAATTTTGACGTCCACTTCCTCAGCTTCAGGCAAAACTGCAACAGTTATCGCCGACGTGTGAATGCGGCCGCTGGCTTCAGTCTGCGGCACACGCTGTACGCGATGGACACCGGATTCATGCTTTAGTTTCGAATAAACCTTGTCGCCCTCGATTAGCGCGATGGCTTCCTTAACGCCGCCAATCCCTGATTCAGACGCATCCAGAATCTCAAAACGCCAGCCCTGCCTTTCGGAATAGCGCTGATACATGCGGAGCATCTCAGCGGCAAAGAGCGATGCCTCGTCGCCGCCAGTGCCGGCGCGGATCTCAACAATCACGTTCTTTTCGTCGTTGGGGTCAGACGGAATCAGCAGTACCTTCAGATCAGTTTCTGTCGACCCCAGTTTCGCCTGGAGATCCTCAACTTCAATACGCGCCATCTCTCGCATTTCGTCGTCATCGGCTGTGTCCAAAAGTTCGCGCGCTCCCGCGAGTTCCTCCTTGAGAACGTTCCAGGCACGATATTTCTCCACAATGTCCCTTAGAACTTTTTGCTGCTTAGCAGCTCTACTGTAAGCGGAATGATCACCCATCAACTCCGGAGACGAAAGTTCCCGAGACAGTTCTTCGTAACGGGTTTCAATTTGTTTGAGTCTCTCTAACATATTCAGCCTCGCGCTTTGCGTCCGATAGCCTGTGGAAAACTCTCCTCATGAAAGCGGCGCCAGTGCCGGCTCTCCCGATTGCGGCTCGAGTTTCAGCGACTCTTTTAATGCTTCGATAGCAACTTCCAACTGCTGATCGTCAGGCTCCTGCGTCGTGATGTTTTGCAGCCACACGCCCGGACGTGTAATCAACTTGAAGATCAGGCCGCCTTCCTTCCTTGCTGAAAGGCGAATGATCTCGTAAGACAGGCCCGCTACGAGCGGAAACAGCGCCAGGCGCACCAGGAAATTATAGAGCAGGGAATCAAACTTGATGGCGGAGAACAGCACGATAGAGACGAGCATGACCACCATCAGGAAACTGGTGCCGCAACGCGGATGCTGCCGCGGCTGCGGCCGCGCGTTATCGACGGTCAAAGGCAAACCAGCTTCCCAGGTGAAGACCGTCTTGTGCTCTGCGCCGTGATACTGAAAGACGCGTCTGATGTCTTTCAACAGTGAAAAGCTAAAAATCATGATCAGGAAAAACGTCATGCGAATCAGTCCATCGATCAGGTTGAAGGAAATCGAGGGACGCACCGGACGAAGATAACTGCGCACCGACCGCCATGTTCTGAGATACCAGGCTTCGCTTGCAACCGCCGGTTCGGCACTGTCCTCTGCGTTACCCGTTGCGCCTCCGGAGTTCGGTGCGGGGGTGGCGGACACAGCCGCCGGGCTGGGCGATGGCGCCCAACCAACCGCAATGAAAAGAGCATTAGTCAGTAGCAGTGGCGCGGCGATAAAGAGCAGGATGTTAAAAATGATAGCAAAGATGATCGAGCCCGCAGCGGCGCTGGTACCACCCCTTTTCATTTCATCCTTTGCGCGTTTCTGAGTGGGAATAGGAAACAGCCCGGGCACGGCGCCGGTCACGCCGGCAAAGTCGCCTTCACCCTCGATCACCGCCGGGGTAAGCGCAACCCGCACCTCTTTCGCCTCAGCCTCTTCGGCGTCCGCGAAAGCCTCGTTAGCCGAATAGTTCAGCGCCTTAATACCGAGGCCCATAGACTGAACCAACACCGCACCGCCACGCAGCACGGGCAGCTTCAGCAGCGGATACTTGTCACTCCACTTAGGAAGCCGCGCCGCTATGTTGACGATCGTCCCGTCTGCTTTGCGCACGGCTACCGCATATGCGTTGGGCGTGCGCATCATCACGCCTTCGATGACAGCCTGGCCGCCGACAATTAAATCTCTTTCGTTTGTGCTCAATTGGAATCCCCCAGAACTGGTTTAGAGTTCGACCCTCCGGTTGTTGGAGATCGAAAACAGCAAAAACTGATTTGGCCGCGGATTTACGCGGACGAGCGCGGATCAGGAAAAGGCATTACTCAAATCGCTTGCTTGTTGCTTTTTCATATCCGCGTTCCTCCGCGCGAATCCGCGGCTAATTGTCTCTCTTTGTTGTGATGCGCATAGAGTTTGAGCTCAACATAAACACTAACGCCGGCGTTTACGGCAGTCGCGGGTGCACTCATGCAGAACAGCGACCGACGATTTGCGCCGGCGTTGATTATGAAAGGGTCGCTAGTGTCGATTCTGGTTCAATATCGTTCCTGTCCTGTCCGTTCACTGCGTGGCAGTAGTAGTTTCCGGAGTCTTTTTACCGTAACGCTTGTTAAACCGGTCAACGCGTCCTGCTGTGTCGACCAGTTTCTGCTTGCCGGTAAAAAACGGGTGACATGCTGAGCAGATTTCCACATGGAGGTCGCCCTTCCGCGTGGAGCGGGTCTTAAACGTCTCACCGCAGGCGCAGGTAACAGTTATTTCGTTATATGCGGGATGAATTTCTGGCTTCATTATTCTCTAATTCCTTCCTGATACCCGGCAACACAGTGCACTTTTTCAAACAAGG
>JBPCMM010000158.1:0-5027 GCA_051002255.1 Pyrinomonadaceae bacterium | reverse complement strand
GTCCGTCACGCGAAATCTCCGGCTCGGTATCTTCGCCCGCGCTCATGAGTACGGGTTCGGACTGCCCGCCGGTCACCGGAACTCTCCACAGCGTCATGCTCCCTGCGCGCTGTGAAGGAAAGATGATGAACCGTCCGTCAGGCGTCCACGCGGGTGCGCCGCCGAAAATTGTATCGAAAGTGAGACGACGCGCTTCGCCGCCGGAAACGGGAACGATCCAGTAATCGCCTATCGGCCCTTTCTCATTTTGAAAGAGGGCGATTTCAGAGCCGTCGGGCGAAAAGGCGGGCATTCGGTCGGCCGCCAAGAAATCGGTCGGTGGAACGCCGTCAATCCGGCGTTGATCGCTACCGTCGCGGTTCGCCGTCCACACATCGTAGTCACGCTCGAACACCAATCGCTTGCCTTCCCCAGACCAATTCGGATTTCGCCCGCCCTCGATGATTTTGCGCGGCGTTCCGCCTGCGGGAGACACGGAATAAATACTCGCCTTCCCTGGAGGGCGCCGGACGTAAAGGATCTCATCACCGGCAGGGGACCAACGCGCACGGCTCGCAGGGTCTTCGTCAAAGGTGATCTGAATCGGGTCGCCTTCGCTTAAGCTTTTGATCCACACTTGTGGCACGCCCTTCGCTTCGCTGATGAACGCGATGCGGCTACCATCTGGCGAGAAGCTGGCGGCAGTGTGCGAACCGGGAAAGGTTGAAATCAGACGTTGGTGCGACGGCGCGATGGGACTAGTTGGCGGTGCGGTTTGTCTAGTGCGTTTGGACCAGAAGTAATACCCGGCGCTGACAATCAGCCCGATCAGTAGCGCCGAGGCCAACCACACGATTAACGGCCTCAATGTGGCAGTGACCACCGGTTGGTCGCTGCTCCGTGTGTCCGTCGCCCCTTTACTCAAGTCCGGTGGTGTGGAGCGTTCCAGCTTGGCTGCAAATTCCAACTCCTGCTTCAGATCCTTCAGATCGAGCAGCAAGTCCTTAACCGTCTGGTAACGTTCCTCACAGTCTTTGCGTAGCGCTTTTGAGATGATGCGCTGTAATTCGGCGGGCGCTTCCGGCGCATAATGCGAAAGCGGCGGAGGTTCGCGTTCGAGGATCGAAACCATGATGTCAGCAATTGTTGTCCCCTCGAAGGGCATCCGTCCGGCCAGTTGCTCATAGAGCACTACCCCCAAGCTCCAGATGTCTGTCCGCGCATCAACCGTGAGTCCACGCGCTTGCTCGGGCGACATGTAAGCGACAGTCCCCATCACCACACCCGGAGCCGTCTTGAAGAATGTCCTGGTGGGCGCTTGAGTATCAACTGAGCTGACCTGTTGCTCGGTGAGCTTTGCCAATCCGAAGTCGAGGACTTTAACGATGCCATCACGTCTGAGCATGACGTTCTCCGGCTTAATGTCACGATGAATGATGCCTGCTTCGTGAGCGACGCCAAGAGCTCCGGCCACTTGAAGGGTGATTTCAAGCACCTCACGCGGCTTCAGCTTGACGCTCTTCATATGCTGACGAAGTGTCTCGCCATCGATAAACTCAGTGGCGATAAAGCGTGCCGAATCCGTTTGTCCGATTTCGTAGATAGTCAGGATATTCGGATGATTCAAAGCTGAGGCGGCACGAGCTTCCTGCACGAATCGCCCCATCCGCAGCTGATCTGAAGCCACATCGGCGGGCAGCATCTTCAAAGCGACGGTGCGTTCCAATTCCGTATCCCACGCAAGAAAGACCTCGCCCATCCCACCTGCGCCAAGCTGGGAGCGGATTTCGTAGCGTCCAAGACGTGTGGAGGGCCTGGCCATGACTGGAGTAGCTCAATTATACAACAACGAAAGGTCAAGAAATTCGACCTTGCGGTCTCAGGAGGAGTTAGGGGTGAAACATCGATCTGCTGTCGCCGCCATGAGGGAGAGGTAGGCTAGACGTACCAACGACTGGTAGTGGGTCCATTGAGCTCGAGGTCACATTCAATGTGTTTTCGAACCCTGAAGGGATGAAAGTAAATAGCCGGAGGCGAGCGTTGCGCGACGCCCACGGAGTATCGGAGAGGAGTTTCCTGACCCTGGAAGGGCAAACCGTGCTCGAGAATGTGACCCCTTCAGGGTCAGGCATGTTTCTTCCCGCTATCCGTGGGCATCGCGCAACGCTCGCCCACGGCTATTCACTTTCATCCCTCCAGGATGATGGGCCGAACCGAACTGGCCCACTGCCTAACAACTCGGCTCGTAGCCAACCTATACTTCAGTCCCCTATACCCCGGATCCCAAGCGGGCAGCCCGCTTGGGGTGATCGAGACGTTGGACATTGGACCCTTTTAGCCTAGATGTCGAAATACATTCCAAACTCGAGCGGGTGTGGGCGCATTCTGAGCGGTTGGATTTCCTTTTCGCGTTTGTAAGTGATCCACCTCTCGATCAGCTGCGGACTAAAGACATCGCCTTTCAGCAGAAAATCGTGGTCGGCTTCGAGTGCCTTGAGGGAATCGTCCAGCGAGCCCGGGAGCGTGGGTACATCCTTGAGCTCTTCGGGCGAGAGATCGTAAATGTCCTTTTCCAAAGGCTCACCCGGGTCAATACGGTTCTGAACTCCGTCCAGGCCGGCAAGCAACATGGCCGAAAATGCCAGGTAGGCATTGCATGACGGATCGGGCGGCCGAAATTCCAGGCGTTTTAGTTTGGGCTTTGTGGAGAACATCGGGATGCGGATCGCTGCCGAGCGATTGCGCGCCGAGTACGCGAGATTCACGGGAGCCTCGAAACCGGGAACAAGACGCTTGTAGCTGTTGGTCGTCGGCGCGGCAAAGGCCACGACTGCAGCTGCGTGTTTTAAGAGCCCGCCGATGTAATAAAGGGCCATCTCGGAAAGCCCGGCGTATCCATCGCCCGCGAACAAGGGCTTATCGCCCTTCCACAAAGACTGGTGACAGTGCATGCCAGAACCGTTGTCGCCATAGAGTGGCTTGGGCATGAAAGTGGCGGCCTTGCCATACTGGTATGCTGTATTCCGAACTATATATTTGAACATCTGAAGATTATCGGCAGTTCCCAGCATGGTTGAATATCGGAAGTCGATCTCGCACTGTCCGGCCGTGGCAACTTCGTGGTGGTGGCACTCGACATTGATCCCACACTTCGCCAGCGTCAATGAGATTTCAGAGCGCAGGTCGCTGAGAGAATCAGTGGGGGGAACCGGCACGTAGCCTTCCTTGGCACGAATGCGGTAACCGAGATTCGATCCCGAAAACTCGTTGGCATCGCGCCCACTATTCCAGTGGGCTTCGTCCGAGTCGATCGTGTAACCGGCGGAGTGGGGCTCGTTATTAAACTTCACTGAGTCAAAAACGAAAAACTCGGCTTCGGGTCCAAAGTAGGCTATGTCTGCCAGTCCGGTAAACTTCAAGTAGCTCTCAGCGCGAACCGCCACCGAGCGGGGGTCAAATGCGTACCCCTCTTTGGTTATGGGATCCACTGCGTTTCCGATCAAGCACAGCGTCGACTGCTCCGCGAAAGGATCGATCCAATATCGCGACGCGTCCGGAACTAAAAGCATGTCAGATTCATGAATCGCGGCCCAACCCCGAATTGACGAGGCATCGAAGCCGAAACCCTCTTCGAAAGTATCCTCGCTTAGTTCGCCAATGGGAAAAGTGAGGTGCTGCCAGGAGCCTGGCAGGTCAGTAAATCTTACGGAGACGAATTTTGCCGCTTGATCAGAGGCGTACTTCAAGACAGTCTTTGGGTTCATCATTTCTCCTGAAAGGTAAAGGGAGTGTCAGAAATGCTCTTCGCCCCGGCGTGGCGGATTGTGCGAAGTATTGTGGAAGCTTACCTAGGCGGCAGTAACAAGCGAACGTCATGGAGCGACGGCGCGCAAAAAAGTTTGCATTATAGTTAGGCAGCCTAATATGTCAAGGTTTTGGTTGCAAGTCCTCCAGGAAGCAGACGTCTGATTTGTGGCTAAAGTTCATATCTACTAATGACTTAAGTGTGTTTCAGCCACTGCGTTCGAAACAAAAAAGTTATAGACCCCTTTCCCGTTTTCTGTTACATTGCGCAACTAAAGCTTTCCAGCCCAGAAATTTCCGCTAGCTCGATTCGGATAATGTGTAACTACGCTATAGCTACTGAAATCAATAACATACAAGTTGTTCCGCAGGTAGGGCAGGAGACCGCGAATTGACGACGGCAATCGAGCAAACGCTCGAAACTTATGGCATCGAAAACTGGGGCGCTGGGTACTTTGACGTAAATCGCAAGGGGAATCTGGTTGTCCGTCCCGCCGCTGGCGATCCTCGCTCAGCCGATCTAAAAGAAATCATCGATGACTTAGCACGACGCGGCATTGGTGCCCCTGTGTTATTGAGGTTTCCTCAATTAGTCGCCGCTCAGGTCAGAAAACTACAGCGCGCATTCAGCCGGTCAATCCGCGAGTTTGAATATCAGGGCTCGCACCTCTGCGTTTACCCGATGAAGGTCAACCAGCAAAGATCCGTGGTTGAGGAATACTTGCGCGAGGGTTCGCGTTACGACTTTGGCCTAGAGGCGGGTTCGAAAGCGGAACTCTACGCCGCCTTGGCGCTCGAGCAAACACCTGACAGTTTGCTGGTCCTTAACGGATTTAAAGACGAAGAGTTCATCGAACTGGCTTTTGCGGGAGCGCGTTGCGGCAAACGCGTGGTGATCGTTATTGAGAAACTTAACGAACTTGATCACGTGCTGAATATTGCTGAGCGGTATGAAACCGGCCTCCCAATCCTGGGAATGCGCGTCAAGCTTTACTCTAAAGGCTCCGGGCGTTGGGAAAAATCCGGGGGAGAGGCCGCTAAGTTTGGCCTGACTACCACGGAGATGCTGGAAGTTATCCGTCGTCTTGAGCAAGCCGGCCGCATTGACATGCTCAAACTGCTGCACTTCCACATCGGGTCGCAGCTTACCGATATCAAACGCATCAAGAATGCGATGAAAGAGGCCGCGCGCGTCTACGCGAAAGTCCACCAGTTGAAGGTTCCGATTGATCTTCTCGACGTGG
>JBPCMM010000157.1:0-7869 GCA_051002255.1 Pyrinomonadaceae bacterium | reverse complement strand
CGAGCCAACGGCTCTCTTCGGTGATGTTCACTGACTTCAGCCACGGCTGCCTGTTTCAGAAGCTGGAAGGTTGCCGTTGAGACAAACACACCTTCGCACTCAATTACTGCACCGCTCTGTTTTGCCTGATTGAGAGTCTGAGTGAGCGTGTCATCGTTCCAGCCCGTACGAGCGCCGAGATCCGCCAATCGCTGACCCTGATCGCCGGAGGATTCGACGAAAAGCGATACCCGATCCGCACTGTTGGCGACTAGCAACTTCTGTAGCCGTTGACGGACCTGGGCCAGGTCGCGCACTCGATGCTTGGCGGCAAATGGATCGAGTATCAGACCGCCAGCCGCAGTTTGCGAAGGTGAATAAGAACGAATAACAAATCGCTCTCCGGCCACTCCCACTACGGGCGCTTCAAGTCGCAATTGCACAAAACCCGTATCACCCGGCGCTAGACCGCCCTCGGTTAGCACCTGCACCCGCGCCAGAACTTCCGCCCCATGAATATGAAAACGAACGCGAGCGCGTGAGCGTAATGCGCGAGCGGCGTTCGGGAGCACGCTTAGATGTGCATCGATAATCTGCGTGGCTCGCAGACGGGCGATTGGCGCGAGTACCATCCCACGCTCAATCATCGCGATATCGACACCTCCAAGATTAACTGCCGTTCTTTGGCCAGCAGTCGCCTGGCCCACAGTTTTTCCGTGCACCTGCAGCCCCCGCGCCCGCACGCGAGTCAGGGAAGGAAGTAGCTGAAGCTCAGCTCCTTCTGTAATCTCACCGGCAACCAGAGTGCCGGTGATAACCGCGCCGAATCCCTTCATCGTAAAGGCGCGATCAACGGGCAGTCGGCTAACTGAGTCCGTGAAGCGAGCGGGTACTTGCCCAGCCATTTCATACAAAGCGGCCTTCAGTTCATCCAAACCCGCTCCCGTCTTCGCGCTCACCGCCAGCATGGGTGCGCCGTCCAAAAACGAACCGGCAACCAGTTCTTCCGCCTCAGCACGTACGAGCAAGATCAACTCTTCCTCAACAAGATCCGTTTTGGTTATCACAATCAAGCCTGTCTGCACACCCAAAAGACGGCAGATGTCAAAATGCTCTCGGGTCTGCGGCATCACCCCCTCATCAGCCGCGATCACGAGAGCGACAACATCAATGCCGTGCGCGCCCGCCAGCATGTTTTTTACGAACCTTTCGTGGCCGGGAACATCGACAAATCCAATGCGTAGCTCTCCCAGCTCGAGATCTGCAAACCCAAGGTCGATTGTTATTCCGCGTCGCTTTTCTTCCGGCAGTCGGTCCGGATCTTTTCCCGTGAGAGCGCGCACTAATGCACTCTTGCCGTGGTCGATGTGGCCTGCTGTGCCTGCGATAATGGAACGCATGAGAAGGAGTGTCGGGTGTCAGGTGCGGGCTGGCGGATGCCGGTGCCGGATGGCGTGCGCGTCCCGACGACTGGCACCCGACACCCGGTACCTGACATCTATTTCACAATTTCAAAATCAATCCACTGGGATACGACTCGACGCTTCTCTTTCGCCAAGAGATCAGTAACGACTACTTGAAGCACATACTCGCCTGGCGCCATCTCAGCGCCCAACTGTATTGCAGCCCCAACCCTCAATCGCTTGAGATCAGGCTGGTTGCTTAGATCCAACGGTATTTCCTTTCCAGTAAAAACCGGCTGCCCATTTCGAAAGAGCCGAACCTGAAATTGAATACTCGGTTTTCCAGACGCCTTTTCTATCTGGGCATTGTAGATAGAGAACCCGTATTCAATCACGTAGCCGCGCTGAAAATGTCGCACTGCCGCGCTGGCTGTGAGATCCATCTCGTCCCCTTGGTCCTCAGAATTCTGCTCCCGGTTTGAAAGCGCGCTGCCACCCTTCTTGAATGCCTGGGGAGAGATCCCGCGTATCAAGATTCCTGAAACAGCGAGCCGGTTCTTCTTGATCTCCGGAACCTCCACGAATTGCGTCGCAGAGCCAACCCGTGCCGATGCCTGGTCCCGCAAAGCCGCGCGAAGTTGGTACGCGCCGGGCTTTTTCAACGGAACGAACAGGTGGTAGACGAAGCCATCCCAGAGAATGCGCTCATAAGTCTTGCCCTTTACTCGTATGGTGTGAGTGCGCCCAATTTCGTCGATCACCATACCATTATCGCCAAACGTGATTGCGACAACCTCGAAAACGGATTGGTGTGAACCATCTGGCTCTTCAGTGAAGGTGAGATCGCGTGCCCGGATGTGCAGCAAGGAGCGCATGAAAGATCCTAACTTCGGATCGTTCGCGAAAAGGGAGGTCAATCTCAGATGTACTCCGGCGGCGCCAAAAGGTGAGGTCAACGCGCCCAGCAATTGCTGAATGGGAGTTCGCCTTACCGGTACTGCTTCCTCGTCCGTGATTCCATAAAATCTATTCCGCATGCGAACATTGAACTTGCCTGGCCGATTGACCTTGAGACTAAGTTTGTGGAACTTTCGCCGGCCCGACACGGTATCGAAGGTCGAATCGTCAGGCCTGTAGCCAATGAGGTAATAGCCCTTTTGATCTTCGAGCACACGTCTAATCCCCCCGCTCAGATCGTTGCTATTCCGAATTGCCAGGCCGCCCGTCTGCTGGGCCAGATATGCGAGTCCGCTCTGCGAGTCGAAAAAGTCCGACCGCCGGCTGCTCAAGCGTTGTTCGACCTGAGTCGGCGTCATTTCTCCAATGCCATCGGCGGCTGTCAGACTCAGCACCGGCAATCCCCGCGCATCAATCGTGTAAATAACTACGGAAGCGCGATTTGCCAAATCAGTTAAGCGGCGCAAGGCTGTAAGTATTCGACTGCCGCGCGATAGACTTGAGCCATTAAAGATCTTGATTCCATCAGAAATCAGCACGACTGATTTGCGGCCGGGCAACTCCCGCAAACCTCGTACGACGTAGTTCAGCGCACCGAGCGTGCCGGCAGCAAATAGATCTTCGCGAAATTGATTGATGTCTTCGCTTGACTGCCGGTCTCGTAGGCGGTCAGTCGGGGCGTCATCTCTTGCCTCGTCAGCCAATGCTCCTCCGAATGGGTCACTGGCTATCGGAGCAAAAGCGCTAATCTGTCCGCGTCCTGATAAGTTCCATTTCACTTTTTCGACTGCGGCGTAAAGCTGTCGCTTATCCGAAGTAAACTGCTGCAGGGCGCCAATACCGCCTCCCGTGCGAATGATCGCCACCAGGTCATCAGGCTGCATCTGTTGATCGAGGAATTTCTTCAACCCCTCGCGCACGAAGTACGTGCTTTCAAACGAAAGTCCCAGATCGTCAACAGCCAGCGCGATTGTTCGCCGAATCTGCTCCGGTCGCAGCCGAACGGGCGGAATTGGCGGCGCGGTTCTATCGAGAAGCTTATCAGGAGGTCCCGCTGGCGGCGCAGCTTCGGAAGATTCAAGCGGGACATAGATAAAGTTTGTGACTTTCTGCGTTCGGCCATCCTCCCGAATCTCGATCTCTTCGGGACGCACGTCTGTTACGGGCTTGCCTCTCTTGTCAGTAACCACAGCATCGATCTGGACCAGATTCGTCGTGATGCGTACTACATCATCATCCATTCGACCCGGCTTTGGCGGAGCTTCAGACTTTTGCTGCTCGGCGTCAGGACTGGCAGGGGGAGTCGCTGTTGGCTGTTGCGCAAATGTTGAGAGGAAGAGTTGCAGTGTCAGTGAGATGGCGAGGAACGATTTCTTCATTTAACTTCTCCGGAGGCATTCGCGAGAACTCTTTCATAGAAGTGAATGTATTGGGGGATAACGATATCAGTCCGGTACCGCGCTAACGCTGATTCGCGTGCGCGGCGGCCCATGGTCCGTCGGAGCCCCGCATCAGCAAGCAGGCGCGCCGCATCCCCAGCCATCTTCTCAATGTCTCCAACCTCGCTGAGAAACCCTGTTTCGCCATCGGTTACGACTTCTGGAATGCCGCCCACTCGCGAGGCAACTACGGGCACTTCGCAGGCCATCGCTTCGAGTGCCGCCAGACCGAATGATTCCTGCTCAGAAGGGAGCAGTAGCACGTCGGCCGCGGAGAGATAGTCCGCGATGTTCGGTTGCTTTCCCACGAAGGAACATTTTTCATAAATGCCCAGGCATTGTGCTCGATGCTCGACACTCATACGCTCGCTGCCGTCTCCCACCATCACGAGCCTGACGTTCGTTACCCTCTTCAGCACGCTCGCGAATATTTCAACGCAGTCGACCGGCCGCTTCACGGGACGAAAATTGGATACGTGGACCAGCAGCAACTCGCCCTCGGGCGCCAGTGTGTGGCGCAATTCGTCAACCGGATGCCTCTTGTAGTCCGAAGCACAGACAAAATTAGGAATCACAGTGATGTCATCAAACTGAAAGATCTCTCTGGTGGCACCTTTCAGGTAATGCGAGATGGCCGTCACGCCATCTGATTGCACGATGCCGTAGCGAGTGATGGGTAAATAGGAGCGGTCAGCGCCGACCAGAGTTATGTCTGTACCGTGGAGGGTGGTGATCACCGGCAACCGGCGATTTGGTTTCAGAGACTCGCGTGCGAGGATGGCACTTATGGAATGGGGGATCGCGTAGTGTACGTGCAGAAGATCGAGGTTCTCTGTCTCAGCCACCTTGGCCATTTTTGTCGCCAGCGCGAGCGTGTACGGCTGATGCTCGAACAGGGGATACGACATCATCTCGACCTCATGAAACCGCACGCGCTCGTTTAGCTCAGTCAGCCGTGTCGGCAAAGCCGATGAGATGAAATGCACGGTGTGGCCGCGCGCCGCTAATTCCTTTCCCAATTCGGAGCCCACTATGCCGCTGCCGCCGTAAGTCGGGTAGACCGTGATGCCGATGTTCATAAACGTGGTCAGTAGTCAGGGGTCGCTGGTCAGTTGGCGTTCTATGCTCTTATTTAGATTCTTCTTGTCGTCGGGGTAACGTAAGAATCAATCATTCTCTACGAAAGATCAAAAAGCCAGGGCCGAAAGACGTAAGCCTCGTAACAGATACTGAAACAGGAGCAGCAATTGAACTGGTAAAGCGCTCCATGCGGGTCCCCACTTGGGCAGCCCCTCCGTCCGACATCGAATGAGTTGACTTGACGTCCGATGTAAATAGGATAGGGCAGCCTCCGATCTTGTAACTCGGAAGCTGCCCCCTTTCTTCATCGGTTGCAGATGTCGGTGCCGCCTCACCATCGCACCCAACACCTGACAGCTCCATAAAAGGAGAGGCAGGCGACCCTCGCAATCGCCTGCCTCTATCTCAACTTGTCTCACCTCTTGAAAGGGGGGGGGCAAGTGAGGGCACGGAGTATATGCCTGGACCGTGATTTTGGCAACAATTCTTGCCGGCAATTTCTTGTGTGTTTTGCGAATGAATTTGCCCTGAATAAGAGATGACTGGGCCCGCCTGCGCTTAATCAGTAAACCAGCTATACTATCTGACAGTATTCCAACAGAGTCTGACTAACAATTTCGCCTATCGAGTGAATAGAAGTAAGCGAACAAATGGAGATCGAGAAATGCCGAAAATTAGTGATATTGAAGAGACGCCCAACCCCAATGCGGTCAAGTTTATCCTCCGGGAGGCGGTAAGCAACGGTACCGCTCATTCTTACCCCTCTCGCACGCAGGCGCAGAATGACCCTCTCGCCAAGGCACTCTTTGACGTGGACCACGTGGTTTCCGTCTTCTACATGGACCGCATGATTACGGTTGAAAAGGACGACGAAGGCGATTGGGATGATTTGCTTCCAACCCTCGCCGTACCCATTCGTGCTGCTGAATCAGTTGCGTCGCCCACAGGCGCTGCGGCTGCGGCCGGAGCAGCAATAGGAGGTTCGATAGCGGCGATAACCAGCGACGATCCTCGCCTGCTAAAAATAAACGACATTTTGGATGAGAAAGTGCGGCCCGCGCTCATGGGTGATGGCGGCTACTTGGAAGTGCTCGGCCTCAAGGACCATACCTTGAGCATCCGCTACCAGGGAGCTTGCGGAAGCTGCCCGAGCTCATTGACGGGAACGTTGATGGCTATCGAAGGTATGCTTAAGCAGGAAGTCGACCCGGAGATCGAAGTGGTCGCAGTATAGTATGCAGTGCGGCGATGTCAGAATGGCGAGCGGTCGCGACCCGGTCTGATCTGCGCCGGCTCTCAGCGAAATCTCTTCAGAACCACTCGGCGTTTGCTCTCAAGTTTAGACCGGGTCGCTCTGGCAGGCACCCACACTCCAACTATTTCTGGAACTGATGACTTCCTAAGGTCGGTTGAGACGGCTAAGAGTTTTACTGGCGAAGCACCGTGCGCCACCGCCACTCTCGCAGTAGCTCGTTCTGTGCTCGAGAAAACTCCTTCGGATGTGCAGCCGCCGCGTGGGCAGTAACTCGGCGCCTTCCTGAGAGACTTTTCATAGTTGAATAAATAACAGCTTTGTCTTGGACGCTTAATGTTATTGAAATTCCATTTTGTGAGAGTGTCAGTCATTACAGACGCCGTTCAAGTTTGGAAGTCTCTCAGGCCAAGAAGGGCGGTTTACCCCCGCTCGACTTTCACTAGCGTCAATTCAAAGTGTACCAGCACATCAGACACACGAGCCAAGCCTTCCGGACTAACTTTCGGTTCATTGCCGCGGATCAACGATTCGCCATCATGCTTGCCCGCACTGTTGCCGATCCTACTTCTGACGCAGTTGGCGTTTCTGTTTTGTCTTCATACGTGTTTACGCCTTTTCTCTACATTATTGTCAGAGGCAACGGACAAAATCATTCCAGCCAGCAGCGCGAGCGGATAGTGGCGCCAAATATCGCACCCGAGCTTCGGCTCGCGTTTCTACGAGGAGCGACCCAGATACTTTTGCGACCGCCGCAACCACCCGATCAAGATCGCACGGTAGCCGGCCGCCGCGGCTTGTACTTCATGATCGCCCGCTTACTGCCGCTGCTTGAACAATATGCTCCCGAACTTGCTCCTGAGCTACGAGTGCAACTCTCCTCCATCGCCCCCGATGCTACCGAAGACTTGCGCACGGGCCGCGACCGGTTACTTACTCGCGGGCTGGTCCCCGAGGATCAAACGCGTGACGAAGCCCGCACCCAAATCAGCGCTCGTTTCACACTGGGACGTGGTGGGACCACAACCACGAATTTTACGGTGGAGAACTTCGATCTGGACGGGATCTTCAATTTTCTCGGCAAGGAAGACATTTATCGCGCGGTTGAACTAGCCCGCGGGCTTACCGCAGATGCTCCTCGGGCTATCGCCACTCTGGCAGTCGCGCGCTCGGTGTTGGAAACCAAAAAAGACGGGGCGGCTACGACCGAAACACTGGAGATTAGGAATTAGCTGACGGTCAGTTGTCAGTGGTCCGTTGTCAGTTGTTCAGGTCAATTGCCAGGTCCGACTAACTGACCACTAGCTACTGGCCACTGACTACTGAAAACTGACTACTGACTAAGAGTAAATATTCATCGGTCTCGTTAATAACGAGACTGGATCCTCGACGTTGAGCGCCTCGCGTACGTAGAATGCCTCTCCTGCGTTCACCCCAATCAGCGAACCATAGTAATGCATCCGAAACTCGATTTGGTGGAGAAAGCCTTCTTCGCTGATGCGCGTCACGGGTTCTTTCGAATCCGCACTGTAAAATTGTGAAGCGTGGGCCTTGATAGCCCTCATCTTCTCCTCTACGAAATCAGAAACATCAACAATGAATGACGGAATGACCAGCCGGGAATAGATGGAGTGCATCAACGCCGGCATTTGGGCCGGTTGCTGGCCTGCTTCAGCATCATAACGGCCCATCGTCGCGAGTCGCGCTGCTTCGCGCACGATGCGACAGGTGTTTGCGTGGTCGGGATGAGGATCGTCCC
>JBPCMM010000156.1:0-12002 GCA_051002255.1 Pyrinomonadaceae bacterium | reverse complement strand
AAGCACTGCGTAACCCGGTGCTGGGAATTGCTAATGTGATGCAAACGATTCCCAGTCTGGCCCTTTTCGGATTTCTAATCCCGTTGCCCTTTATCGGCGGCATCGGTGCGCGCACTGCCATCGTCGCGCTTGTGCTTTATGCTCTGTTGCCAATCATTCGCAACACCGTCACCGGAATCCTCGGCGTCGACCGGAATGTTCGCGAAGCCGCTGTGGCCATGGGGATGACGGACCGACAGATTCTTTGGCAAGTGGAGATGCCGTTGGCGATGAGCGTGATTCTAACGGGTGTCCGAGTGGCGATGGTGATTTGTGTCGGCGTGGCCACAATCGCTTCGGCAGTGGGCGCCGGAGGCCTGGGCGTCTACATCTTTCGTGGACTTCGCGACGTGGGAAACACAAACCTTTTGCTCGCCGGCGCCCTACCTGCGGCTTTGATGGCTCTGGCGGCGGATTTCTCCCTGGGATTGCTGGAGCAACGCTTCTCAGTTGAGGCAAAGACTGAGAAGAAGCGAACCTCGCTTCTGAACAATGTTGTACTCTCGGTCATCGCCCTGGTTGTGATTGTCGGTGTTTACGGTACCTGGCGTGCCGCTCGCTCGCGAACGCAACCGCTCACGGCCGCCACGCGCGTGGTTGTTGGCTCAAAGGACTTCACCGAGTCAGTTCTGCTCGCGGAGATTGTGGTTCAGATGATCGAGACGCGTGGTGTGGCCATTGAGCGGCAGTTTGAACTTGGCGGAAATCTTCCCCATGATGCTCTGGTCGCCGGCCGGATCGATCTCTATCCCGAATACACGGGGACTGCTTACACGGCCATCCTTCGTCATCCGCCGATTACCGATCCGCGTGCAGTCTACGAACAGGTGAAACGGGAGTACGCTGAGAAATTCAACGTTGAGGTTGGTCTACCCCTAGGCTTCGAAAATACGTTCGCTATTCTCGTACGGGGAACAGAGGCCAGGCGGCTCAAGTTGAAGACCATCTCTGATGCGGCTCTTCCGGCGCGCGGGTGGCGGGCCGGTTTCGGCCAGGATTTCATGTCGCGCGCCGATGGTTACCCGGGTTTCTTCAAGGCGTATGAATTGAAGTTCGCGGAGCAGCCTCGCGAAATGGATCTTTCTCTGACTTACATAGCGCTCGCCTCAAATAAAGTCGACTTGATTGCGGGAAATTCCACGGAAGGCAGAATCGCGGCGATGGATCTGGTGCAACTCGAAGACGACCGTCGTTACTTTCCACCTTACGAAGCAGTCTATTTGGTGCGAAGAGATTCATTGGCTCGCGTGCCCGGTCTTGCCGAGGTGCTGGCAAGACTGGCCAACGCGATCACGACTGAAGAAATGCGGCAGCTGAACTATGAGGTTGACGCCAACAAACGTAGCCCGGCAGAAGTTGTGACCGAGTGGATCAAGCGGAAAGGATTCTGAATTGGCTGAACCGCCAAGTCGTCAGGCGACTGTCAGAACGGCGAGCGGTGGCGACCCGGTCTCAACTGGGAAGCATACGGCCTGGTGGTTCTGACAGGGTTCGCTGAGCGCTGCGGCAGATCAGTCCGGGCGCTACCGCTCCCCGTTCTGACAGGGTTCGCTGAGAGCCGCCGAAGATTTGAACCGGCGCCTGAATAAGTCGGAGGAGAAGATATGAAAAGAACACTGCTTACCCTTGTCGTTTGCTTCTTTCTGGTGCAAGCCGCCAGCTTTGCCCAGAACAAAGCAACCACTCAGGTTGTGCTCATCAAAGCCGGCCGGCTGATTGACGTCCGCGCCGGACGAGTGGTCGAGAACCAGGGGATAATCGTCGAAGGCGAACGCATCAAGACTGTGGGTCCCCTTGTCGAGGTTGCAAGAAACGCCCCGTCTTCAGCGCGCGTGATTGACCTCTCGCGCGCGACGCTGCTCCCCGGACTCGCCGATTGCCACACGCACATCTTGTTACAGGGCGACATTACGGCAGCAGACTACGACGAGCAGCTTCTCAAGGAATCCATCCCCTACCGTACGATTCGCGCCACTGTCGCGGCACGCATCGCTCTTCTTAACGGCTTCACCGCAATGCGAGATCTGGAAACGGAAGGGGCGATGTATGCGGACGTCGACGTCAAGAACGCGATCAACCGGCGCGTGGTTCCTGGGCCACGAATGTTCGTGGCCACGAGGGCCTTTTCAGCTACGGGAATGTATCCGTTACAGGGCTATTCATGGGAGCTGAGAATGCCCGAGGGCGTGCAGATTGTTGACGGCGCTGACAACATTCGACGCGCCGTTAGGGAGCAGGTGAAATTTGGCGCCGATTGGATCAAGTTTTACGCCGACCGTCGTTACTTCGTGAAGGATGGCGCTCTTCATTCGTGGGTTAACTTTACCGACGAGGAAATGAAGGCGATGGTTGATGAAGCCCATCGACTAGGGCGACGCGTGGCGGCACATGCCATGGGACGCGAGGGCATTGAGGCTTCGCTCAAGGTGGGCGTCGATTCAATCGAGCACGGGTTTGGCCTCGACGAGGAAATGATGGATCGCATGGTGCGGCAGGGAACCTACTGGTGCCCCACCATCTACGTCGGAGTCTACGTAGCGGAAGGCCGGGCTGCTGCGGGTGCGCCGATCTGGTTGACAATGCGCGATATGCAAGCAAAGTCCTTCTCTGTGGCGGTGCGAAAGGGCGTGAAGATCGCGTACGGAACGGATGCCGGCGGATACGCCTGGACTGAGAATCAGGCGAAAGAGTTTGCTTACATGGTGCGCTACGGGATGACACCCCTGCAAGCCATCCAGTCCGCGACGATCGTCGCCGCGGATCTCCTGGAGCGGCCAAACGATCTGGGGGCCATTGAGGCGGGAAAGTTTGCTGACATCATTGCCGTTATCGGCGATCCATTAAGGGATATCACCGAACTGGAGCGGGTGCGATTCGTAATGAAAGGCGGCGAGGTTTTTCGCAACGAGTTCACTCGCTAAGGAATAAATAACCGTCGGGCTGTGAGGAGGTTTTATGACACTGGTTGATTTGCTTGTCTTGCTCCTGGTCGCCGGCATTTGCGGCGCACTCGGCCAGGCCATTACCGGTTACTCGCGGGGTGGCTGTCTGGTGTCCATTGCGTTGGGGTTTGTCGGCGCTGTTTTGGGCGTGTGGCTAGCCCGTGCGCTGGCGCTTCCGGAGCTTTTCGCGATCCGAATCGGCACCACCAACTTTCCAATCATCTGGTCCATCATTGGATCGGCGCTGTTTGTGGCGGTGATCGCATTGCTAACTCGCCATCGTTAGCGGTACTAAACCTCATCAGCTAAGGACTACGCGGATTGGTCCCGAGTTGTGACTCGCAAGATAGCAAGCGAAGCGCGCGGCTAAGATTTTAGCGAGCCCTGAAGGCGCGGCAGCTAGAAGTGTTGTCGAATCCTGAGGGATACCAGTGCCAGATAACTGCTTCCCGTAGATAGCATCTGGTTGGTTTGGCTCACTTCGGGGGCCTCGTCAATCCTACCTTGGGCGAAGAAAAGATCGGCCGGCTCTAGACGATCCTGCCTTCGTCTGCATGGCTTTCAGCGTTTCCGGAATAAAGGAGGTTATTTGATGGGTCTCTTTGCGACCGTCGGCGAAAGATTGGTAAAGCGTGAAGTCCGGCAACGAGAGGCAACTCAGAGGCGAGCTATGGTTGTAACCCGTGTCGATCCCGATCGCACTGTGGAAGATGTAAATGCCGTGCCTGCCCACTCGTCCGCGCAAAGGCAGGAAAGCTGTCGGGGTGTGGCCAAAGAGACAGGGTTTTCCGCGATAGTTCTTATAAAAATCCATGTCTCTCGACCAAAGCAGCAACTGCGGTGAAGTCTCGCTCGGGTGCTTTCCGTGATCCAGTCCCGCATGAACATAGAATGCGTATTCGTCTTCGTGATAGAAGGGTCGCTCGCGAAAAAACTCCAAATGCTCCCGCGGAATCCTGTTCTCGATGGTATGCCGAGCTTCCTCGATATCCATTTCGCCGTTTATGACGAGAGTTTGACCGGCATACTGTTCAAAGGTGCGCTCCCCTCCCGTCACAGGCGTAATCCATATATTGCTGGTCCCCTCGATGAAATCCAGAAGCATCTGTTCGTGATTGCCGCGCAGGCAGGTTACGTGCTCCGGATTGTCGCGAGAAAGCTTAAGCACATGCGCGACGCAGCCGGGGGCATCCGGGCCGCGGTCTATGAGATCGCCAAGGAACACGAGGGTATCGGACGACTCTTTGCGCGGAATCATCTCCAGCAAAGCTAGCAGCTGAGTACAACGGCCGTGAACATCTCCAATGACAAAAGTTTTCATGCCTTGTGGCCTTCGCCTTTCAAGCGTCCGCTCTTGATCCGCTGCATCAATGCCAAGAAGTTCGGGTCCTCCCTAACTTTGGCCCAGTTGGGATCCGACTCGAACCATGGATAGTTTTCGTTTCCCAGATCGATTGCCGTTTCGAGCCAGCGGAAAGCTTCGACTGGGCGGCCCTGAAGTAGATAAGCCGTCGCCAGCCAGTAGGCAATGTCATGGTCCCCAGCCGCGGCGATTCTGACTTTTTCCGTGATTTGTTCGTCCGCCTCCCGATGCCGGCCCTGGGCGCTAAGGAACATCGCCAGGATGGGACGAACGCCATCGATCTGTGGATGCTGCTGCAACACTTGCTCGAGTATTCGTGTGGCTGCCGAGACCTCGCCGCGGTAGTAGAGCACGAGAGCGCGGAAGGTCCTAATCAGGGGGTGATCCGGTTCAAGCGCCGCGCCCTTATCGAGCTCGGTCAGGGCTTCCTCGTACTGCTTTCGATAATTGAAAATGCGGGCCCGATTGTAACTGGCCACTACCTGCTCTGCCGGATTAAGCCTAACCATGCGATCGAAACTGCGCAAGGCGCGATCATAGTCGCCATCAAGTCGCGCCAGCACGCCCCGCACGAAATGAACACCTACATCGTTGGGATACTCTTCGCGCAAACGCTCAACTTCCTCCCACGCCTTGCGTTTGTCACCGCGGTGAAGGTAGATGAAGGTCATGTGCATCCGCGCTTCGAGCAGCTTGGGATCGAGAGCCAGCGCTTCGCTGAACGCTTTCTCGGCTTTCTCGTGATCGCCGGCTTCGCCAAGTCCCTTGAGTACGCGGTTGACGTAACAACCACCGAGAGCGGAATAGGCCAGGGCAAAAGTCGGATCGAGCTGGATGGCACGCTGGAAGTGCTCGATTGCTGAATCGATGTGTTCGCTGGCCACGGTATGATAGATAAACTGACCGAGACAGTTGCGCCCCCGCAGGTATTCTTCCGAAGCTGCCGCATCCGAAGTTGAGCCCTTGCCCAACTCCCCTTTTTCTTCGGGGCTAAGCTCTAGCCGCAACCCATCCACAATTTGCTGCACCATCGTGTCCTGAACCGCGATAATATCCCTGGCGTCGCCATCAATGCGATCGCTCCACAGAATTTCTGCGGTGCGCACGTCGAGCAGTTGCGCCGTCACCCGCAGTCGATCACCCGCGCGCAGAAAACTTGCCGTGAGTATTGCATCGACACTCATTTCTCGGCCGGCCTCCTCGGGGTCGACCTGCTTGCCCTGGTATTTAACAATCGCAGATGAAGGACGCACGACGAGGGAACGCACGCGCGCCAGGTCGGTAATTACAGCGTCGGCCAGCGAAAACTCGTAGAACGCCGTTTCCGGGTCGTTGCTCAGGTTCTTGAAGGGTAGTATTGCGACGCTTTTGCGCTCCTCACCAATGCTCGTTAGCGGCGTTTCATGAGTTTCCCGCGGCTGGGTCACGCTACCCGCGCGGCCGGTCGAGCCAGACGGAACCTCACCGCCGGTCACGCTTTTCAGCCATTGGAAGGCGCGAGAAACCGGGCTTCCGGAATTCAAATGGCGTGGCGCAACTGCTTGCGCACTCTCATCCATCGGGGCGCCTGAAACGGCCGACAGCTCGCGGATAATCGAACGTAGATCGTCTCGAAACTCAGCAATCTTCTGGTAACGATCGCCGGGATCTTTTTTCAACGCACGGTCAAGCACCTGTTGCAAACGAGGTGGCACCGGATCCGGTCGTGCCTCCGCGAGAGGTTCAGGCTCTTCGTGCAATACCGCATGACGGACGTCCACGGCCGTCTTACCGCGAAAAGGCCAGGTGCCGGTGAGCATCTCGTAAAGCAACACGCCCGTGGAAAAGATGTCCGCGCGAGAATCCACGCGATCGCCGCGCGCTTGCTCAGGGGCTGCGTAGGTCGCCGTTCCGTAAGGCACGCCAACCTCGGTAAGCTCTGTGTGGTGAATTCCGGAAGTGCGTGCGGCATCTTCATCCAGGAGTTTGGCGAGACCGAAGTCCAGGACTTTCACCTGCCCCTGGTTATTTACCATCACATTGCCGGCTTTGATATCGCGATGGATGATGCCCTGAGAGTGGGCTGCTGCCAGCGCGTCGGCCACCTGCAGAGCAATTGAGAGCGCACTCGACAGATCAAGCGGTCGGCCATTTACCAACTGCCGCACGTTTCGCCCCGGTAGATATTGCATCGCGATGAAATGCACACCGTCGATAACGTTTAGATCGAAAATCGTGCAGATGTTCGGGTGATCCAAAGCTGAGGCGAGCCGGGCTTCGCGTTCAAACCGTTTGAGATTCGCTTCCCTTGTGGTGAGTTCTTCCGGAAGGACTTTGATTACTACGGTGCGGCCCAGCTTTGAATCAACCGCCTTATAGACGGTGCCCTGCCCGCCCGCACCGAGCTTCTCGAGAATCTTGTAATTCCCTAGAGTTGTTCCTACCATTGCGTCTTTTCTGAGTTTCTATTTAACCCCTGATTGGCATCATTCGGCAACTAAATGCAGGCTTTTGGTTAGGCGCAACGCGCCGGGGCAGTTCTCGCATTGCCGATTGCCGGTTGCCGAACTCCTCTTGACAGTCTTGGGCGCGGATTTCAGAGCATAGATTCAAGAGCATCGATAGTGTACCCCACCAGCTTACCCTTCGTAGTAATCTCGGCAGCGAGCCGTTCTTCCAATCGGCAATCGGCAATGATTGAAAGGAGAGAGATGAAGAAGACTACTATTCTTATTTTGTGGCTGGCGCTTGTCGGAACTGCCTGGGCACAGGTGTCGCAGAAAAATGTTCAGCGCAACGCATCAATCCACGTCTTCTGGGAACGGTTTCGGGCCGCAGTCATCAAGAGCGACAAAGTGGTCGTCGCCAGCCTATCGCAATTCCCGATCGGGATGCCTTATGGCGTACCCACTGTCAGGAACAATGCTCAATTCATCAGACGTTATCGCGACGTCTTCAATGGTGAAACGAATGCCGCGAAGTGTTTCCGCGAGGCGCTCCCCGAGATTAACCCTGACAATTCAGCAGAGTTTACAGTCGCATGCAAGAATGCGGCTGGCGAAGAGGTAGTAATTTATTCATTCGGCCGTACGCGGAACGGTTGGAAGTTTACGGGTGTGGATAACATTAACGAATAGGCAGAGCTGGGAGTGCAGGGCACTCACTCCGTGGGCGCCCACGCGTCAACGGAGCGGTCTTATCGGAGAAGGACAGGGGGGCGCGCATTAGTGCGCCATAAACGAGAACCCTGAACTTCTTACTGCGTGATGCCCATCTGCCAGAGCATGAAGGCATAATCGAACGCCACATCCTTGAGAGCGTCGTAACGCCCCGATGCGCCGCCGTGGCCGGCCCCCAGGTTGGTCTTTAGTAGCAGATGGTTACTGTCAGTCTTCATAGCGCGCAGCTTCGCCACATACTTCGCGCCTTCCCAGTAGGGCACTTGGCTGTCGTTCAGCGAGACTCGAACGAGAGTATTCGGATAATCCTTCGCCGCGATGTTGTCATAAGGCGAATAGGATTTTATGTAAGCGTACTCTTCCTTATTTTCCGGGTTGCCCCATTCGAGAAACTCCTGCACGGTCAGCGGCAGGCTCTTGTCGAGCATGGTGTTTATTACGTCAACAAAAGGTACGTAAGAGACGACGGCCTTAAACAAATCCGGGCGCATATTAGCCACCGCGCCCATTAAGAGACCGCCCGCGCTTCCGCCAGAGATGACGAGCCGATCCTTCGACGTATATTTTTCCCTGACCAGGTGATCGGCAGAGTCAATGAAGTCAGTAAAGGTGTTCTTCTTCTTCATCAATTTGCCGTCGTCGTACCAGGGTTTGCCGAGGTCGCCGCCACCACGAATGTGGGCCAGCGCGTAGACGACGCCGCGATCGATCATGGATAGGCGATTCGAGCTGAAGCCGACGTTCGATGGGATTCCGTAAGAGCCATAGGCTGACAACCACAACGGCGCAGTCCCGTCGAGTTTTACCCCCTTCTTGTAGACGAGAGAGATGGGAATCTTGGTTCCGTCAGAGGCCGTTGCGTAGATGCGCTCCGACTTGTAGTTCGCCGGGTCGAAGTTGCCCAGCACCTCCTGACGTTTTAGCAGTTCGCTCTTGCGCGCGGCCAAGTCGTAGTCGTAGGTCGAGGGCGGAGTGGTGAACGAGTTGTAGGAATAGCGAAGCTTCTGCGTGTCGAACTCACGGTTGGTCGAGACACCGGCCGAGTAAACCGGCTCGGGAAACTCGATGTAGTGTGCCTTGCCGGACTTGAAGTCGGTGAGCCGCAGTTTAGGAAGCCCGTTCTCGCGTTCGGAGAGGACGAAGAAGTTTTTGAAAATATCGATATCTTCGAGCATTACGGCGGGACGGTGGGCAATAACCTCTGACCAATTGGCCTTGCCCGGGTTAGAAATGGGGGCCGCGGCGAGACGGAAGTTGCGACCCTTATCGTTGGTCAGGATGTAGAACTTGTCTCCATGCTGATCGACCGAGTACTCGTGGCCCTTCTCGCGCGCCGAGACGAGTTTCGGCTTATCCGTAGCGTTAGAGGTTGGGATAAAGCTCCACTCGTTCGTATCGGAACTCGAGGAACTAACCAGGATGTACTGCCGGCTGCGCGTCCGTGCCGCGTAGAGACGGTAGAGTTCGTCTTTCTCCTCCGCGACGAGCACGTCCTTCTCTTTAGGATCGCCGAGGGTGTGGCGCCAGAGTTGGTGAGGACGTTTGGCCTCGTCTTCGCGACCGTAGAACAGCGTCTTGTTGTCGGGCGCCCAGAAGGCATAAACGACCTTGCCGAGTTGATCCGGGAGTTCTTTTCCTGTCCGCAGATCTTTGATGTGAAGGATGTAATCGCGGTGCCCATCATGGTCCATCGAGTAAGCGAGGAAGTTCGAGTCGTCCGAAACGTTGTAGTTGCCGAGGCCGGTGTAGGGATGTCCCTTCGCCAGCTCGTTCAAGTCAAGCGTGATCTCCTCGGGCGCAGTCATCGCACCCTTGCGGCGTGCGTAGATCGGGTACTGCTGTCCCTCGACGGTGCGGGAATAGTAAAAATAGCCGTCCTGGCGATATGGGACCTGTGTATCGGTCTGCTTAATGCGGCCGAGCAGTTCTTTGTAGAGAGCCGCCTGGAAGGCCTCGGTTGGCTTCATCACGGCTGCAGTGTGCGCGTTCTCGGACTCCAGGTAGGAAATCACTGCCGGGTTCGACTTCTCCCGTAGCCAGAAGTAGTCATCGACCAGAGTTTCGCCGTGGATATTTATAGTCTTGGATTTCTTTTCTGCCATTGGTGGTTTTGGTGCGGCTGCTCCGCCCCCATTTGATTGGGCCAGCGCCGCGCTACTAAACGTGAACGTCGAGATTGCTGCTGACAAAACTAGCAGCGTCAGGGATCTTGGCTGTCTTCTCATGTCGGACCTTCTTTGTTACGGAATTTAGGGTTGCGGACATCGGGGAGATCCGTCTTCTCATGAATCGAGCACCGCAGAATCTCTTGCTTGATTGTTTGCCGGCGCACGGCCGGCTAGTCGTGGACAGTTCAACCACGCGGAGGGTCGCCCCAGCCTGAGCCTAGATACTTACCATTCTCTACCATGCACGGCACTGTTGGATCACCGTTCGAAAAAGAGAGCATCTCTGCCCGACGCGAGCGATCGTTTTGAGCGTCGTAATCAACGAAAGAAATGCCTTTCGCTTTGTAATGATCCCGTGCCTGTTGACAGTAAGGACAGCCCGGCTTTGTGTAAATAACTAACGCCAACCTGAGGTCACCTCCGCAGGATGTTAGTTTAGCAATGGACTGGCGAAGATGAGAAGGCGGGACGAGAGGAATCCGGTATTATTTTCAGACCGGAACCGCTATACTCCGCGAGTTTATGGATGAACTTGACTCAATAAAGCCCTCTCTCACCGAAAGCGATCTGCTTGACCCCTACGAAAAATTGGTGCATGTGGAGATCCTGGGTAAGCAGGTGCAGGTGCCCGAAAAGAACCGCTTGCTGCGTTGTTTCCAGTATTTATCGCTCAATTCGATTTCTTACGGAGACTTCTGTTGGAATGGCGAATGTACGAATTGTCAGATTTGGTATCACGAGAAAGGTCAGACAGAGAGCAACGACAAGCCTGCACTCTCCTGCCGCGCGGAGGTGGTCGAGGGAATGGTCATCACGAAGTTAAGTCAGTTTATTCACCTCGATGGTATCAGCAAGCGAGTCACCTTTCTGCCATCTAGTCACGACCGTGCTACAGATGATCCCGGAATGTCCGAGTTGTGAACCATGATCGGGCCGGAGTCCCGAGAGCGCGCGAAGCTGGCGACAGCATAAAGCCTGGGGCGTGATGCCCCAGGACAATCCCATTTGAGATCTTAGCCCGCGAAGCGGGGCGGCAGCGTGAACGAGAGACTCGTTGCTGAACGCATGAACAAGATTCTAATCGCTGTCGCCCGCTTTCGCGGGCTGGTTAAATCTTACTTGTTGATGACCTGGGGGGTTCCGCTGCGCTCCACCCCAGGCTTATGCTGTCGCCCCCTATCGCGGGCTGGTCCCGCTTAGTTTCGGCGGGCATCACGCCGATCGCGTCGGAAATCGCGCACATCTCCGCGCAAGTCCCAACGGTCTCGTCGCAACTCGCGGTGGTCATAACGCAACTCACGTCTGTCCGCTTTGATTTCACGACGGTCGGCGCGAAGCTCCTGCTGAGACGCTCCTTCACGTCGATCATGGCGATACTCGCGCACGTCCGATCGCAACTCACGCCTGTCTTGCCTTATCTCACGTCTGTCACCACGAATGTCCCTTGTGTCCGCCCTAATCTCTCTACGATCCGAGCGCAGCTCCCGGCACTCCCAGGGCGCAAAATTGCAGCGGGTCTGCTCCTGTGCCAAAGCTGTGGCCGAAAGACCCAGGACCAGCCCGGTAGTGATAAACAAACTTCGCAAAAGTGTGATTCTCATTTCAGTCTCCTCCATCGATTCAGTCTTGGCTCGTTTACCGCCAGCCCGGACGAGCCTGGATCCGGGCGGCCCCAACCGAAGTCATGGAGGAGAGACAGACTCCGCCCATGCAAGTCCGAAACGGGCTCGCTGGCAGATTCTCAACTTATTGCTACGGTTAACCCCCTTGCTGAACTCTTAGACGCTGAGACAGTAGCGAAGGACGAGATTTTCTAAAGGCTGTCGGAGCGGGCGCTAGCGTAAAGCCTTGGGCGTGAACCCCAGGAAACCGGCACGCAAGTGAAACAAAAGCTCGTGATGCTGGCGACAGCTGCTTCGTCAAACGTCACTCGTTGGTTTGGGTCCATGCTCCGAATTTGGTAAAGAGAACAAGTCTCTCTATACACTAATCTAGTACTTGGGAATGCTGGGATCGACTTCATTAGACCACGCAGTGATCCCTCCCTTGAGATTAAGAAGACTTCCGGCAAACCCAGAGCGCTTGAGTGCTTCGATGGCTTTTGCGCTGCGGCCGCCCATCTTGCAATGCACGACGGTCTCCCGGTGGGGATCGATCTCCGACATGCGGTTGAGCACCTGGCCCAGGGGGATATGTGTTGTATTAGGAATAGCAGCAATCGCGACTTCGTGCGCCTCACGCACATCAATAATCTGGATATCCTCTCCGCTATCCAGTCGCTGCTTCAGTTCAGTGGCAGTGATTTCCGGAATTTGCTGTGTGACTGGTTGAC
>JBPCMM010000155.1:0-18733 GCA_051002255.1 Pyrinomonadaceae bacterium | reverse complement strand
GCTCCCTCACGAATCATCCGAGGTTCATCCCCACTCAGATCCAATACAGTCGAAGGCTGCAGCACGGTTGCGTCTCCTCCGTCGATAATCAAATCAATTCCAGCAGCGAAGTAAGTCTCCACCCCTTTAGCGGTTCGTGCCGGTAAATCGCCAGACGGGTTAGCGCTGGTTGCAGTTATCGCCCCGCCACAGGCACGCACGAGAGAACGCACATCGTCGTCGTCTGGGAGCCGCAAACCGATTGTTCCGCTTCCGGCGGTTAACTCTTCGGGTAATTCTGGACGCGCTTTGCTGACTAGAGTGAGCGGGCCTGGCCAATAACGACTTGCTATTGATAGGAACAGCTCGGAGGGTTTCGTAATGAAGTGCGCAACCTTATCGTAATCCGAAACCAGTAGCAGAATCGGCTTGATTTCTTCCCTGCTCTTCAGTTGTCTGATTCTGCGGATCGCTAGCCGACTCAATGGGTCGGCACCGACGCCATAGAAGGTGTCGGTGCGAAAAGCGATCAGCCCTCCAGTTGAGATTGTCCTGGCAGCAGATTCCAACGCTTGTGGGCTGTGACTTAGGATCATCGTTGGCCAAGATACCAAGCTTGAGTCACGACTACCATCGCCACGTTGCAGCGGCAGATGGTTGGTAGTAGGGAACTAAGGCTTCACGCTGAAAGCGTGGAAGTGAATAGCCGGGGGCACGCCCCCGGTAAGCGAAGGTTTCAGTCCCGACCCTGAAAGGTTCGCAGTCTCGACGGACAACACGCAGGTTGAATCTTTGTTTGGCATGGTGCGGCCCTTTCAGGGTCGGGAGCCTTTACAGCTTTCCGGGGGCGTTGCCCCCGGCTACTGACTTCGTCCCTTTCAGGGACAAGACGACTTCCGACTCACCCTTCACTCGTCGGGGACGAGTGAGATTATGAAAACATGGCACGACTCGTCGCGGGCAACTGCCTCGAAGTTAGGTCTCGATGCTCCTAGCGGTGACGCTTGTATTTGCGCACGCCTCCCGCATAAACTCCTAATTTTGATTGGTACCACCCTTTTTTGGAGGTTAAGTCGATGACTTTGAGGCCCTTAGTTTTTGCCGGTGCCCTGCTCGCCTCGATGCTGGCGATCGCATCACCGCTGTTCGCGCAGACCGTTCCGAAGCGAACGCCCGAACAGATCAAGGCGTCTTACGATGCACATCAGAATGAATTCGACTATCTGCTCGGCGACTGGGAGTTCACCTCGGTGAGTCGCGAGTACGGAAAGGGCCGCGGATACTGGAGTGCCGTGCGTCTCACCGAGGGCCAAGTTCTCGACGAGTATCGCGTCGTCGGCGACAGCGGCGAGACGTACTACATGACAACGACGCTGCGCGCCTACAACGCCGTACTCGATCGGTGGGAGCTGGTCGGCATGGACGCGGGAAAGGGATTGAATGATATGGGCGTTGCGCAGAAGGTGGGTGCAGAAATGCACATTGACCAAACGTTCGGTGTGATGAGCCAAAACCCTTCAACCTGGCGAATTCGCTACTACGACATCCGGCCGGATCGCTTTTCCTGGACCGCTGACCGCTCCACGGATGGCGGAAAAACGTGGACAAAGAAGGAGTTGCAGATCGAGGCTCGCCGCATCGGGCCGCGGCGCGAGTTAGGGCCGCTCGCACCAGCGAGGAAACCGTGAGCGGTCGGGGGAGGAACTCCCGACATAGGACCCATAAGTCAAATATGTCCTATTCTTTTCATAAGCCACACGGCGCACCACAAACCAACGGCTGATCTGTCACTCGTCGGAGTTATCCTGCGCTTCTTCTCCGACTGCCACATAGCGCCGCCCAAGCCCTAGCTGCCGAAGTTTGTGCTGGAGAGATTGACGATGCATGCCAAGAATTTCGGCGGCGCGAGTTACATTGCCTTGGGTGTGTTCGAGGCAGCGACTGATGTAGCGCCGTTCAAACTCGCGCCGGTCCTCCCGAAAATCCGCGGTGAAGGGTACCTTCAAACCTCCCTCGTCGGCGTCGGAGGTATCGGTGGCGATCTGTTGAGAGGCCGCGGCTATTTCACCAGGAAGATCTCGTGTGCTTAACTCATCGCCCTCTGCCAGGATTACCGCACGGTCCATAGTATTCTTCAATTCCCGAACGTTGCCTGGCCAGTTGTACTCGACCAGGCGTCGCAGCGTGCTCTGGGCAATCGGTCGTGCAGGCAGCTCAAAATGCTCCGCGGCGGCACGGGCAAAAGTTTCAGCCAGCAAGGGAATGTCTTCTCGCCGTTCTCTGAGCGGCGGAATGTCGATGGTCACCACCTGAAGACGATAGAAGAGGTCGGCGCGAAAATTACCGGCAGCGATCTCCTGCTCCAAAGGACGATGCGTGGCGCTGACAATCCGGACATCGACGGGAATGGAATCATTGCCTCCCAGTCGCTCGATACGTCTCTCTTCCAGGGCACGCAGCAGCTTCGCCTGCACATTCGCGCTCATGTCGCCAATCTCATCGAGGAAAAGCGTGCCGCCGTTGGCCTGCTCAAACTTGCCCTGTCGCCGCGTTGCCGCTCCAGTAAATGCACCCTTTTCGTGACCGAAGAGCTCCGACTCAATCAGCTCCGAGGGCAGGGCCGCACAGTTAACCGCCACGAAGGCTTCGGTCGAGCGAGCGCTATTTCGCTCATGAATCTCGCGAGCCACGAGTTCCTTGCCGGTACCGGATTCTCCCCGCACCAGCACAGTCGCATCGGTCTCTGCGACCTTTTCAATCATCGAACGCACTCGTTGCATTCCTTCAGAGTTTCCGATCAGGGCGCCGCGCTGAGATCGCTCGATCTCGATTCGTCTACGAAGTGAGAGATTCTCTCGTCTGAGTTGCAACGTCTCCACGGCGTTTTTGATAACCAAGCGAAGATCATCAAGCTCAAACGGTTTTGATAGGTAATCGTAAGCGCCCGATCTAACTGCCTCCACCGCCATCCGCTCCGAACCATGCGCGGTCACAATGATTACGAGCGGGCCATTCCCGTTTGAGCTTTTTAGCTCGCGGAGAAAATCCAGCCCGCTCATGCCCGGAAGATTCACATCCAGAAGCATTAGGTCCGGCTCCTGCTGCTTTAAGAGTGCCCTGGCCGCCTCCGCCGAATTCGCCTCGGAAACGTCGTAACCGAACGAACTGAGCGCCCTTCGCATGCCGTGGCGCGCGGCCTCCTCGTCATCAACAATCAGTAATCGCAACGCCTCTTTTCTCACCTTCCGGTTAGTTTAGAGCCCTTCAGGTAAAATTTCCTAGCGCGTTGCGTGCCAGGCCAAAACGCCGTTATCCGAATGGCCCAAAGAAAAAGCCGCAAGAAATGCGACAACCGTCCTCGACTCTCTGCGGCTCTGTTACCTAACGTCATACCATGCGGCGACGAGGAGCCGCTCCAAAATGGTCTCGCCTAGACATTCAGTTTTTCCCTGGCTCTGATTCAGGGATATTGATGGGGGCCGCTTCTTCACGGCTTCGCCGCCTGATGTGAGGAAGTGGCTGTGCCCTTCTGTGGAAGCTCTTCTATGATTATTGGGGCTGCGCCCCGGAAGGGCGTAGCCCCATGTTTTTCAAAAAGACAACTGCGGCGGGGCAAAGCCACCGCCTCATATCGGGCGGCAAAGCCGTAGGACGAGTTGACGCGTTTGGGGTCCTATGGCTTTGAGCTTCGCCGTGCCGATATGACGAGAATAATCGCATCGCCTGAAGGACCGCCATTTAAGGTTCCGACTACGACTGGCTCGCCTTCGCGCATACTGATGTCAGTGTTCAGTCCGGTGGGTTGGTAATTGATGATGGGCGCGCCAGGTGCGTTCGAGGCAAGGGCTGTGCCCATCTGAATGGGAATCCTGGCGCCAAACTTGAAACCATCCATTCGCACAATGTCTCGGCCATCCGAACCAGTAACGAGTTTGACCTGGTTAATGCGAAATTCGTTAAAGGTGGGTGCGTTACCACTGGTCGCTGCAGCGGGCAGGAGAGGCCCACCAACCCATTGAAGGTCCAGCCGGCCGTCGTTTTTCACCCGGTTAATAAGGGTGGCTGCCAGTCGATAATTCTTAAATGGCAGCGAGATGCGCAACTGCTTCACCACCCCCTCAAGTGCAACCGGCAGTTTCGCGGCGTCGACGGCTTGATTAGTTGCGATTAGCAAATAGAGTTGAGTATCGAGATTGGTTTCGTCATCCTTGGTTTCTTTCTGGTTAGACTGACCCGAGGATTGGGCCGAGACGGGATGGCCGCTCATGGCAAAAACAGTGATTAAAGTTGTGAACAGAATCGTGCTGACGGTTTTACGCAGAGTCATAGGTCTCCTTCTAAGTGAACCTTTCTTTGTTGAGCTTTCGCAGTCTTGAAGAGCGCTGCGTGCGACACACGCGCACACAAGGTTGAGTGGACCTCCTCAATCTGCGACTTCCAGGATAGTGGCTCCGAGTCCGGAGTTAACACGAACTGCACGAGCAAAAGTTCCGCGAAGCTGGTGGCCACTCAACTAGCGCCGGAGGCGCGGCTGAGGGTAGCCAGGGGCAAGCGGCTTTGCGCGCAGCCCCTGGATCAAGTCACTACATAATCCGTGCCCTGAAAGGGCTCTCCAAGTACCTCCAATCCGCCGCTCGTCGTATTCAGTCGCGCTGAGCTTCAACATCAGGCAGTTACGCTTTGCGATGCTCTTTGCGCCTTTTCAGGGCGAGTCATGTATTGACGAACCCAGGGGCTGCGCCCCGAGCGCTTGCCCCTGCCGCGCCGTCGGCGCTCATTGCACTTTTCAAACTGCATCGCAACGCCGCAGAACTCGACTGACATCTCTCCCAGGCTCACCGTGTCTGCAGCGGCACCCTCAATTCGAAACGCGCGCCGCCACCATTAAGTGGCCCAGCCAGGCGAGCGTCGCCTCCCGCTTCCTCCATACGCTTGCGGACGATTGCCAGACCCAGCCCTGTCCCTCTCTGCTTGGTGGTGAAGAATGGCTCCCAGATGCGTTGCCTCAGTTCCGATGGTATGCCTGAACCCGAATCTTCAACCACGATACAGAGATGGGTTCCCTCTCTACTGGCTGTGACGATTATTTCCCCGCCTGCGGGTGTAACCTGTAAAGCATTCAGAACGAGATTCGACAGCGCGTCGCGAACGGCGGCGACGGCCGTTCCGCCCATCTCATCATTAGCTTCTATCCGGATGTTAATCCTGATGCCTCGTTCATCAGCATTCGACTTAAAGAGGTCTACGGCCGAACGGATCAATTCCCCTATTCCCAGCGGCGATTCCTCGGCAACTTCTCTCCGCGCAAAACTGAGCAATTGCGTCACACTCTGGCTTAATCGATCAGTTTCTCCGACAATCAAGCTCAGGTCGCGCGCATATTCAACTCCTAGTGCCCGGTCTTCTCGCATCACCTGCGCAATCGACTTGATTGCTGACAGGGGGTTCTTGACTTCGTGAGCAACGGTGGCGGCCATCTGTCCCAGCGCCGCGAGACGTTCGCCTTCGGCAACGCGGCGCTCAAGGCGCACGTTTTCTTCTACTAGTCGGCAATCCTCGATGGCAATCGCAACTTGCCCGGAAAGCACTTCCAACACTGCCCGGGCGTCAGAAGTCAGGCTCCCTGGAGATCCCTCGATCAAGAGCACCCCGGCAATGCGGTCCTCGCGACGCAGCGGGTATGCTATTTGGAAGCCCTGCGCAACCAGCAATGGATCATCTTCGACTGGGGACCATCCGTTCCGCTGCAAAATGCTTAATACCTGCTCCACCCATGGCTCGATGGCGCTTTCCGCACTGTCTATGTGCTTATGCCGGTCGCCTTCGTCAGTCGCATGGTGGTTTACGATAATCCGCACGCGCCGCAATCCCAGAGCCTCCGTGGTGCGTTCTTCAACAAATCTGAGCAACTCCCGCAACTGCTTATACTGCCCCGCATGAGAACTGATGCGCGCAACTACGTCCCGGTAAAGCGCGGCTTCCCGCTCAAACAACCTGTGGAAGCGACGCTCCAACCCGCGTCGCATCGGGGCGGCCACCAGTGTTAGTCCGAGAATAAGCAGAGCCTCCACGACACCCTGTCTAACGCCGTAACGAGATGTCATCCAATCACCGATTGTTCGAATGCCATAGATATAAATTGTGAGCACCACTGCGGCGAAAGTGGCAACAATCAGACTCTCTTCGATAATGAGCTCGAGATATCGATAGCGGTAGATGTAGTAAGCCAGCAATAAAGACGGAAGCAGCGAACCCAGATTGGCGACAGTCTTAAGATAAAGGCCCACTGCAGCTCCCTCACCTAAGCCCAGCGCTAATGCGGCCAGAATTACCACGCCAATAGCCACAAAGGATGCAGCCAGCGTGCGCATGATCCGCTGCTCGCTGCGATTCGTGCTGTTCCGGGCAATAAGCAATTCGGTGACAGCAATCAATCCCAAAACATAAGCAATCCAGAAGGCGAACGGGAAGACGAAATACTTAAGCTTAGTGAGCATCGGCGCGTAGACGCCGGTCCAAATCTGCCAAAGTGCAACTACCAGGAAGATGGTCGGGAGGTAGGAGAGATAAACACGGATCTTTTCGTTGCGGGTTAGTGGCCGTCCTCGGGAGTCGGCCCAAAGATGCAGATGAACGTGGAGCAGGAAGGAATAGGCAAAGGTGATACTGACGACTGCGATTGAATCCGCAAGTCGCAGGAAGGTATTCCACGTATCAAAACCGAGACCAAAAAGTCCGTGCAGAGTTATGAAAAGATTACTGGTGTGCCATCCGCCCATGGTCAGCGCCAGGGCAAAAAGAACGCGCTCCAGATTCGTCAACTTGTGACGGCGAGAGATAAGCTGAGCGCCCATCCAGAGAGGCAGGACAGCGCCGATACAGTAACCGACCAATTGTAAGAGTCCGAGTGGGGACATGGGGATTCAAAGGAGGCAGACGGCAGGAGCAGAGGCAGGAAAACGATCTTCGATTAATCCTTAGTGCCGGTACTTTTGCTGAAGGTCTTGGGCGCTGGCTACTATATTCGTTCTCCCGCCTCCTGCCCCTGCCGTCTGCCGACTCTTTATTCCTGCCGTCTGCCTACTGGTTCGCGGCGCTACGCGCAGGAATCGGAGTCAAAGTTATCTCCGTTCTGCGATTACGCGAACGGCCCGCGACGGTCGTATTCTTTGTCAGGGGATTTGACGCGCCCATGCCATTGGCCTGGATCCGAGATGGATCCACTCCGGCGGACTGGAGCCGATCTGACAGAACACGCGCGCGATCCTGGGTAAGCTGTTGCAGCGAGACCTCGTCGCCTTTATTATCGGTGTAGACCTCGATCAAAATCTGATAGTCAGGATTGCTCGCCAGCAGCGCTGCCAGTGGCTCGAGTTTGGCTGCCGCGGTGGCCACCAGATCTGAACTGCGCGCACTGGTCCAAATCGACTCCGGCAGAGCAAGTTGAAGGCCGGTGGCAGTTTCTTTCAATGTTCCAAACTTCGCGAGCGTTTGCTTCAAATTGGCCTGGGCCGCCATTCTCCGTTGCTCGCGTTGGGCTGCTTCAGTGCGCTCTTCCTCGGCCTGCTTCTCGCCTTCAAAACGTGCGGATTTGATCTTCGCCGCCTCGCCCTCTGCCCTGACGGTTTGCAGTTCATCGCGGAGACGGGCGATTTCAATTCGCTGTTCGCGAGTTTGCTCGCTTGCCGTAGCCGCATCTCTTTCAGCCAGCTCGCGCGCTCGTTGTTCCCGATCAAGAGCGGCGCGCAGTTGATCGAGCTCAGCTTGGGCACTCTCCGCGGTCTTCTCAGCGGTCCGCAATGCCTCATCTCTTCGTTGAATATCTTCGCGTCGCAACCGCGCGGCGCGTCTGGCCGCAGCCATTTCTTCAGCCCGAGCCCCTGATGAGGTCGCCTTGCGTGCCAGCACATCAACCTCAGGTGATGACTGGTTGAATCTCCAGGCCTTTTCTGCAGCCTGCAAATCCTGGTCTGCCTGCTGCAACTCCGCGGGCGCGTCCTGATTCGCACCCGCAAACTTTGCGAGATTCAAGGCCTGACGTGCACCCAGCAGCGATACCGGAGTGTCGTGATAATCCCGATCGGCAATCTCCGGCACCCGATTGTCTCTGAAGTAATCACTCGAATTTCCGATGTATTGCACGTCAACAGTGGCTATCTGACTGCCGCCTGTTCTTTGAGGTGGCAGATTTTCCATCACTACCATGCGGCTGGGAATCTTCATGAGAAAATGGGGCTCGACGGTCACGATCAACGCGAACGTCTGGAGTGGAGTGGTAACGTCCAGCTTTGAATCAATAAATCCACTACCGCTTCTCTTGATCTCGCCCAAGTTATCTACGCGCCCGTCTGGCGAGACAGCCCACAGCAGATATGTGGTGTAAATGCCACCCAACTCTGAGGCACGCGTCAGATTGTCCAGGCTGAGTTCGACTCGAGTGCCGCGCCGCCCTGCGCGCCGTACCTTTGCTTCGCCGGTCAGTCTGGGCAAGAGCGTCGTGCCGCGAAACTTCACACTAATGGTTTCATCGAGCGGGTAAGTTATGGCGACGGTTCGCCGCGGTAGATCGCTCTGGCCGTGGACCGGTTCACCCAGGGACAACACGCAACTCACACAGACCACAACGGCAAGATGTCTTAGAGAAAGATGGCTGATGATCATCGCAAAGCTCCTACACTTCAGTGCAATTCGAGATAGCCCCTGGGACGGGGCACCGGGACGTTAAAACTGCCTCTTCTCTTGATGCAGCGCAGCGAAACATTGTTGCCGAAGGTTATGAGTGGGTCAAGCTATCGCTGGGACGAAGTTTTTTGATAATTAGCCCTTCGGTAGGCCGCAATTTGAATGATAAGCAGGGAGATCCCCGTTAGTAACAGGATATGTGAGAAGCCCCCCTTGTGAAGAATAAACTTTAGAACAAACCAGAAGGCAATGAGCGCCACTCCAAGTATCCACAACATTCCAATGACTCTCCTCCTAGTTCTTCGCCGCCGTGGCGGAGCCCTTCCTCAGTTCCAACGCCCTCAGACCGGAGGCCGTGGGATCGTTGCCGACCACAATTATCCTTCCGTCCTTCAGGGTTGCAGCGGAAAGCTTCTTGACAGGTGCTGGCCATTCCGTGGACGCACTGCCGCGGCCTGCCTCCGGACCCTCCCAGATTCGAGCTCCGGTATCGCCTGAGAGTCCGACAGCGAAATTTTTGCTATCGGGCACCATCACATCAAGCAATCCGTCGCCGTTAAGATCACCAAAGGCTATGGAAGCCGCAGAACTAAACCCGTCAGCAAACCAATTGACGCTGCCATCGGAGAGATTAACGGCTACGATGCGCCCGAGATTTGTGATCAAGATTACCCGATCCGACGACTTGTCGCCATCGAGATCGACAATTGCGAGAGAGCCTTCAGGGTAATGGCCGCCGGCGATCGATGTTCGGCCAATCGGCTGAAAACCAGTCATCTCAAAAGCTATTAGTCCGTCCTTCGTACCTACGATCATCAGTACGCCCCGCGATGTTTCGACAGTTACTGGAGGAGTTGTTAGATCAGCACCCAGCCGAATGGACTGAAGATGCTTGCCATCGCCATTTCGCACTTCGATCACGTTTCCTTGCAAGGGCACCAGCAGACCGCGGAAGGCTTTCGTACTCAGCGGGACCGGTGGACCAACCGGCCGGCCCGTTAACCTGATCTCAGACTCTACCCGACCCGTCTGAGCATCCAGACGAAGTAACTTGTCAGTCCTGTCCTCGGTCAGGTAGATCTCTGGCCCAGGCTTGTCGTCCAGGCTTGCTGCGATTCCGCCAACTAAGTTCTCTGGTACTGCTACTTGCCAGACTTCTCTTCCGCTAAGGCCCTCGAGGGCGCGCAGCCCTTTCTCAAACAGGACCATCACCAGAGTTATATTATTGGCAGTGTCCAAAACAAGAGGCACGAACTGCCTGATTCCCGACCTGGCCGGCTTGGTGGCCAGAGTGTAGCGTGCTACCCAAAGCGCCGTACCGCGTGCGCTATCGAGGGCATAAACGGTGCCGGCGGAGTTTGTCGCAAGAAAATCCAAGTCCCGACCGGTGCGAAGTTGCGCGGTCATCGGAAACGAGACTTCGCCGGTGGTAACCATCCACCCCGGAAGCGTAGCGCTACTACTTGACCGAGATACTGCTAGCCGAGGCTGGGCCTCCTCGGTTTTCACCTCCAATTGGCCAACCCCAAGGAAACGCTGACTCCGAGACTCAGCTGATGCAACTCGCCAATGGTAGCGACCCGGCATCAGATCTCGCGGAACGTATTCATGCCCGCTTACCACTCCATCAAACATCACATCGTGGAATTGTTCGTCGCTGGCGATCTGTAGTCTGTACCGGCGCACACCACGTTGTGGGATCCAATGAATCCGCGTAATAGCAGCTGAGGAGCTAGGGTTTGGCAGGTTCTGGCCCAGGGCCGGGAGGGCCAGTGCAGAGAAAAGCAACGTGAAAACTAAACCCATCCGGGCAAGTTTTGATCTGAGAAATTCAGGACTGATCTTCAGCGACTGGGAGGATAAGCGTGGGGCAACAAAAGGATTCATACTCACGGAGCTTCGTTAAGCTTGTATCCGACGCCGCGGACAGTCAGCACATATCGAGGGTTCTTTGGATCAGTTTCCAGTTTTTTTCGCAAGCGATTGATGTGCGGGTCGATGTTGCGCTGATAACCTTCGTAGTCAGTGCTCCAGACGTGGTCCAATAGCGCATTCCTGGACCAGGCGCGTCCCGGTTCAGAGGCCAGCAACTCAAGAATCTGGAACTCAAGCGGCGTGAGGTCAATACGCTCACCCTGTCTGCTGACCTCATGGCGACGCTTGTCTATTATCAAGTCTCCAACTTCTATGCGCTCACCGTCCTTGGCGTCCGAAACTGCACCAGAACGCCTGAGCAGGGCATCAACGCGATACTCCAGCTCGCGCGGGCTAAAAGGCTTTGCGAGATAGTCGTCTGCGCCGGCCTCAAAACCGGCGACTTTGTAATCTAGGGCATCGTGAGCGGTTAGGAATAGAGCTGGAGTCTGCACCCCGCGGCCTCTAACGCGCTTCAGCAGCTCAAATCCGGACATTCCGGGCATAGAAACATCCAGGATAAAGCAGTCAAACCGCCCGGCTACGGCCGGCTCCAGTGCTGAGACACCACCCTCCCGTTCTTCAACCTGAAAGCCCAGGCGCCGAAAATACTCCGCTAGCAGGAGCCTCATGTCCGTGTCGTCGTCAACGATCAGAAGACGTTTTCCGGCATATTTAATAGCTGCTTGCTGTTGTTGTTCCAAGACTATTTGACCTGTCGAAGATGTGACTGGGTTTAACGAAAATCGCAAGCGAATTATAACCCAGTTCGCGCTTAGCTATCGACAAGAGTCGGCCTGGGATCATGATGTTAAGGCCCTAAGGTAAGCAAATGACTCAGCCTTGACGCAGTTAAGTAAGGGTAAGTATAGTTGCTCCTTTGGTCCATAGCCAAATTCAACCTTCCTTTTGCCTACTGATCAGAGAGTTTCGCAACCGGCAATGCACGATCTGAGACGACTGCTCAAATACTTACGACCTCACTGGGGCACTTTCACTCTTGCAACTTTTGCGATGCTGCTTGTGGGCTTGCTGGAAAGCGCGATCGGCGGACTGATCGTTCCCATCTTTGATCAAGCCTTTGCACAGGGCAGCGGCGAGCGTACTCCTACCCTCTTCGGGCTGCAACACATCATTCCACCTTCGGGTCTGGAAGCCTGGAAGATTATTTCGATCTTGCTGTTGGCATTCACCTTTACCAAAGGAATCGCCGAGTACTTTTCAACCTATCTTATGGCGCGCATCGGGCAGTCTGCCGTTTTGAAACTGCGCCAGGACCTCTACAGTCATTTGCTCTCGCAGTCGGCAAGTTTCTTCGAGCGTCACCGCACCAACTATCTTGTCTCGCGTCTGGTTTCCAGTGCGGCGGCAATAGAGGCCGCAGTTACCGGCACGATTCGCGATATGCTCCGCGAGAGTTTTACACTGATAGCGTTTCTCTCCGCGTCCTTTTATTACAGCTGGCGCCTGACGTTGGGTTCGTTGACGATCGCACCAATCATTGCCGTGCTTACGGCAAGGTTTGGCACCAAACTCCGAAATCTCGCTCGCGAAAGCTTTGAAGGCAACAAGGAGCTCACCGATACAGCGCAGGAAGCGCTGTCCAACCAAAGTATTGTTAAGGCGTATCGCGCTGAAGCGCGGGAATCTGCTCGTTTCACGAACGTGGCCAAGAGGATCGTCCGAGCGAATTTACGCACTGCCAGCATTTCCGGATTTGCTCCGCCTACGATCGAAATGCTGGGAGTGGTTTTCGTCGTCTTTCTTCTCTTCTTCGGTCAGCGCGAAATCATGTCCGGACGCATGAACGCCGCTCAGTTCCTGACATTCTTATTCTTTCTCTTTCGTAGCTACGACCCCATGCGCAAACTTTCGCGGCTGCAAAACAGTATGGAACAGGCCCTGGCGGCGGCGCACCACGTTTGGGAAGTGATGGACGAGCACGCGCAGATTCCCCAGAAAGAGAATGCGACCGAGCTCCCGCCGCTCAAGCACTCCATCGAACTACAAAATGTCTCTTTCGGCTATGCAAATGAGACGCGCCCCGTATTGCACGACGTACACCTGAAGATTCCCGCTGGGGCAATGGTTGCGCTCGTGGGGGAATCAGGAGGCGGCAAATCGACGCTCACGAAGCTCTTTCCCCGCTTTCATGATCCGGTTTCCGGATCGGTGCTCTGGGACGGCATCGATCTACGCGATGTAAAGCTCTCCAGCTTGAGACGTCAAATCGCGCTCGTCACTCAGGAAACCGTGCTTTTCAATGACACGGTCCTCCATAACATTGCCTACGGCAGACCCGAGGCCACGCAGGCAGAGATCGAAGAAGCGGCTCGCATTGCTTTCGCTCACGACTTCATCATGGAACTACCGCGCGGCTACGAAACGATTGTCGGCGAGCGGGGAGTTTTTCTCTCCGGCGGGCAGCGTCAACGCCTGGCCATCGCCCGCTCGCTACTGGTTGATGCGCCGCTGCTGATACTGGACGAGGCCACCTCGGCCCTGGACGCAGAATCCGAACGCTACGTGCAACGCGCAATAGCTAATCTAGTTCGCAACCGTACCACCATCGTGATTGCTCACCGCCTCTCTACGATCCGTCGCGCTGACACCATTGTGGTGATGGAGGGTGGTCGGATTATCGAAATGGGAACCCACACGACGTTGCTGGCTCGTGGCGGGCAGTACAAGAAGCTCTATGAGCTTCAGTTTGCCGACGAAGAAGAAGAACAAGAGATGTCGGTGGTCAGTGACCAGTAGTCAGTTGTCCGTAAGTCAATGAACTTTGTGCTTGGTCTTTTGTACTTTGCATTTCTTCTCGCATCTTGAGCGACGTTACAAACAGAGTGCAAAGAACAGGCACAAAGTACAAAGAACAAGGTAAGCACAACGCACGATTCTAAAGGAACGACTGACAGCGACTAATACAACAAACTATGAAATCAATGACGGGATATGGTCGTGGCTCTGCAACTGGAGATGATTTTTCCGTGTCCGTCGATTTGAAGACGGTTAACAATCGATTTCTCGATGTGCATCTACGACTGGGGGGCGAGCTCTCGCCACTGGAAGGACAGATCAAGCGACGCATCAGTTCCCGCCTCTCGCGGGGTCGGGTTGATGTCACCGTCACGTTTGAGCGCACGTCACAGGTTGCCTACGAGTTAAATCGACCGCTTATTACCGGCTATGTGAATGCCCTGAGAGAAATGCAGGAGGAGTTTGGGATCGCGGGCGATCTGGACATCAATGTGCTTGCGCGGCTTCCGGGAGCACTGCAAACCGCACGCGACGGCCTCAACGAAGGCATGATTGACGGCATCGAGCGTGCCCTCGATGAGGCAATTGCGGAGCTCGACAGAATGCGAGCACAGGAAGGCGAGACGTTGCGCAAAGAAATGCGAGAACGGGTCAACAACATAGAAGCGCTGGTTCCGGTTATCGAAGCGGCAGCAGGTGGATTGTTTGAGAACTATCGGGTGCGCCTGCAAAAGCGGATTGGGGAGCTATTCAATCGAGAAAGCCAGCTCCTTGAGCTAGACCCTTCACGAATGGCTCAGGAAGTCGCCTACCTGGCTGATCGGAGCGACGTCAGTGAAGAGATGGTTCGACTTCGCAGTCATCTGACGCAATTTCGGGAGGCGCTGGATTCCGCAAGCGAAACCGGGAAGATGCTTGACTTTCTGCTGCAGGAACTGAATCGAGAAGCAAATACGACCTTGTCCAAATCAACAGAGCTTTCCATCAAAGAGGCCGCGCTCGGCATCAAGGCTGAGGTGGAGAAACTGCGCGAGCAGGTCCAGAATGTCGAGTGAACCGAAAGAGTTTGAACAACCCCACACTCTCGCTCCTGAGGAGCCGACGCGTGGCATTCTCTTCGTGGTGAGTTCTCCCTCGGGTGGTGGCAAAGGCACGCTCATTCAACGGGTGTTGAAGCAGGTGCCAAATCTTAGTTACTCTGTTTCATTCACCACTCGTGCACCGCGGAATGGCGAAGTTGAAGGCCGCGAATATTTCTTCGTGACGCCGGAAAAGTTTGAGGCGATGGTCGCGGCCGGTGAATTTCTGGAATGGGCACATGTGCATGGCAAGCTCTATGGAACCAGTCGCCATCAGGTCTCTCGTGAAGTATTTGAAGGACGAGACATCATTCTCGAAGTGGACGTGCAAGGGGCAGTCAGCGTTCGTGAGTTAGTCACCGATTCCGTCAGCATTTTTATCCTGCCTCCGTCGGTTGAGATTTTGCGGCAGCGGTTAATGGCCCGAGGAACCGATTCAGCGGAGGAGCTGGAGCTGCGACTGAGACATGCGCCCGCGGAATTGAAGCACTACAAAGCGTTTGACTACGTGATCATCAATGATGAGTTGGAAAGGGCGGCCGGACAACTAAGTTGCATAATCGAGGCCGAGAGAGCGCGCCGAGCCCGTCAGGAGCCACAGATCAAGCGGGCAGTCGAGAGTTTTTCTTAAACAGCATTACGGGATGTGCAGTCCAGAAAGATCCGCAGCTGCTCCTTCGACCCGAATGTTCGGAAGCAGACTTTTAATAATTAATTGAATGAGCCCTAACGGGAGGACCCGGCCATCATGCCAACAACAGACACAGATCTGGAAAATGCCTTAAATGAGATTCAGGCGCCTGAAGTCGATTCCAAGTATCGGCTCATTATTCTCGCCGCTAAGAGAAGCAAACAGCTGCAGCGCGGCGCCCGCCCACGAATCGAAATCGATCCCCTGAAACACAAGCCCACCCGCATCGCCCTGGAAGAGGTCATGCGCGGTAAGGTGAATTTTACGGTTAACGACGAAGATGACGAATAGCGACGGAGCAGGATCTGTATTAACGGCGAGCCGGGCGTACCTACATTCCTTTGTAATCCGGCCCGCCACCCCCTTCCGGAGTAACCCAATTAATAATCTGATACGGATCCATGATGTCGCACGTTTTGCAGTGAACGCAGTTTGAGAAGTTGATCTGAAGTTTGCGCCCGCCGTTCGTTCCTTCGTCAACCATTTCGTAAACCGCTGCCGGACAAAAACGCTGGCAAGGGTTGCCATATTCCTCAGCACAACGCGTGGAACAGATGTTCATATCCAGTACATGCAGGTGTGCGGGCTGATCTTCGTTGTGCCCAACCGCGGCATGGTAGACGTCGGTAAGTTTGTTGAATGTCGTCTTGCCGTCGAACCGAAGCCCGTCGTAACGCTGTTCGATGTTGTCGCCGTGATATCCGTAAGCAGATAGCTTCTTCATTACTCCATGGCCAGGCTCCGCTTTCGTCCGATCGAGGATCCCCCAGGCCCGCCCCCCGGTAATGAACTGCAGGCCGGTGTTTACTAATCCCAGCCAACGTCCATGCTTGAAGCCCGCATGAAAGTTCCGCACCTTGCGCAGCTCCGGCACGATCCAACTTTCATTAACTAGTTGCTCATAGCGTTGCAGCTGGCGTGCTGAGAAGTCCCCGGCTAACAGTGCCTCGAATATGGCTTCCGCTGCCAGCATGCCGCTCTTGATCGCCGAGTGAATCCCTTTCAGTCGCTGCGAGTTGAGAAATCCAGCACAGTCGCCCACGAGTAATACTCCGTCGGCGTAAATCTTCGGCATGGCAAAGTAACCACCTGCGGCAATGGTCTTGGCGCCGTAACGGATCATCTTGCCGCCCTCGAGTAGGCGTGAGAGAAAGGGATGAGATTTGAACCGTTGAAACTCCGCGTGCGGGTCGAGCAGGGGATCTTGATAGTCGAGACCGGTAACGTAGCCGATATTGAGAATGCGATTTTGCATTCCGTAGATCCAGCCGCCGCCGTAAGTTTGAGCATCTGAGGGGAAACCCAATGTGTGTGTCACACGGCCCGTGGGATATCGATCATCCGGCAGCTCCCACAGCTCCTTTACTCCAATACTGTAAACCTGTGGTTCCCTGCCTTCGTCAAGACCGAGACGTTCGGTGAGTTTTTTGGTTAACGAACCGCGAGGCCCTTCGCCGAGGACTGTTACCTTCGCGTGCAAATCAACGCCCGGCTCAAAGTTGGCCTTCCGATTCCCTTCCTTATCGATCCCCTTGTCGCCTGTGCGAACCCCAATCACACGGTTATCCACATCGTAAAGCACGTCGGCTCCGGGAAACTCCGGAAAGATATTGACCCCCGCTTCTTCGCATTTCTCGCCCAGCCACGCAGTGAGACGGTTCAAGGAAACGATGTAATAGCCGTGATTCTTAAGCGGCGGCGGCGTTATCGGGGACCGAATAGCATGCTTCTTTGTCAGGTAAAGGAAATAGTCTTCTTTGACGGGAGATTCAACTGGTGCGCCCTGCTCAATGAAGTCTGGAATCAATTCCCTGAGCGCTCGTGGATCCATCACTGCTCCGGAAAGGATATGAGCCCCCACGGACGCGCCTTTCTCGATGACGCCAATCTCGATCTCTCCGAGCGGTTTTTCCTGCAGCTCTCCTTTTGCGACTGCCTCGTTGTGGCCTTCGATTAGGCGTGCAAGATGCAATGCGCCGCTCAGATTTGCCGGTCCTCCACCGACGAAGACGACGTCCATTTCCAGCGTTTCACGTTCCATCGATCCCTCGCGCCACAACTTCCAGTCAGAAATGAATCGCCATTCAGTTTGCCAGTATAGCAAATGCGCCAGGAGTGTCTAAGGAAGCACCCCGGTGGAACCACTTACCACAAACCATATGCATGACGCTCGACGACGATGCCCGAGGAGCGGCGACCGAGGCGACTCAACCAGCACCGGAGGCGCGGCAGAAGGTACCCAGGGGCGAGCGGTTTTGCGCGCTGCCCCTGGATCGAGTCTTCAAAGACAACATTGCCCTGAAGGGGCGCAGCAAGAATCACAAGAGATCGCACACGTCGGACTTCCTCGCGCTGTATTCAATCTCTCTAAATATTTCAGATTCGCGCGGTTCTTTACGCACCTTCAGGGCGGGGCGTCTCAATGACTTAACCAGGGGCTGCGCGCAAAGCCGCTTGCCTCTGGCTACCTTCTGCCGCGCCTCCGGCGCTGGTGGAATCGTCTCCGTTCGTCGATCATCACCCACGCCTGTACAATATCTGTTGAATCTCCAACTCCAGATTGAAGCCAGTCGTCCACTCCGCAAAAAGAGGTGGGTATGTCAGATCACAAACACACGAATCGGTTAATTAACGAAACCAGCCCTTATCTTTTGCAACACGCCCATAATCCTGTGGATTGGCATCCCTGGGGTGAAGAAGCTTTCGCGGCAGCCCGCGTCGAAAATAAACCAATTCTATTGAGTATTGGATACTCAGCCTGCCACTGGTGCCACGTGATGGAGCACGAGTCATTCGAAAACGAAGAGATTGCGCGCCTCATGAACGAGAACTTTGTCAGCATTAAAGTTGATCGCGAAGAGCGACCAGATCTGGATCAAATATACATGAACGCTGTTCAGATGATGACGCATCACGGCGGCTGGCCGATGACCGTCTTTCTCACCCCTGAAGGTGTTCCCTTCTATGGCGGAACTTATTTCCCTCCGGAGGATCGATACAACATGCCTGGATTTCCACGTGTGCTCATCAGCATGGCGGAGGCTTACCGGGAACGACCGGAGGATATCGAGCAAACCGGCGCGTCGATCCTTGCCGAACTGAATCGCTTGAGTCTTGCGCATGAATCAAATGAACCACTAACGCAAGAAACCCTGGACAACGCGTTTAGAGGGATCGTTAAGAGCTATGACCAGGTTAACGGCGGCTTCGGCGGCGCTCCAAAATTTCCGCCGTCCATGACCTTAGAATTTCTGCTGCGCGTCCATCACCGCACCGGAAGCCAGGAAGCTTTAGACATTGTCGCTCATACCTGCCGCAAGATGGCCGACGGCGGAATCTACGATCACCTTGGCGGCGGTTTTCACCGCTACTCGACGGACGCGAGGTGGCTGGTGCCGCATTTCGAGAAGATGCTTTACGACAATGCGCTGCTTTCACGAGTCTATCTGCACTACTACCAGCTATCCCATGACGAGTGGGCGCGCAGGATCGCCGAAGGTATCCTTGATTACGTCGCGCGGGAGATGACGGATGCGAACGGCGGCTTCTACTCAACCCAAGACGCCGATTCGGAAGGAGAGGAGGGGAAGTTTTTCGTATGGAGTCCCGAAGAAATCGCTTCTGCCCT
>JBPCMM010000154.1:0-17266 GCA_051002255.1 Pyrinomonadaceae bacterium | reverse complement strand
GCGAAGACGGCGGAAGGGTGCGGCTGCGACGTCCGTAATTACGTCGCGTAAAGCTTTATACGACTCTCGCTCGCCGATGCGATACTGCTTGCTCAGGCCTTCACATTTGATTGCTGTGTCACTCATTGGTTTCGCGCAGGCTGTTCACCATATCGATGTAGAGACCATTCGCCACTCTGCCCGCAGATGCCCGGGCTGGGAAGTATGCTCCTTACGTTAAATATTCACTGCTTACTTTGAAGAACCCTCAGTGCGTTCGCTTTGCCGCTCCTTACGGCACGAAAGAAGCGGCGGTCTCGTCGATTCCGAATCATCAGCCTCACAAAATCGGCCAATGACGTAGACAACTTCCGCACAGGCACATTTCCATTCGTCGAACGAAACGAATTAGTCACTACGCCGGAGTACGCTATTCCTTCCACTAATCTCACCAAGTAATCTTCGGTTAGTCGGAAGGCAGAAATCAGGTGGATCAACTTCAGCGACGTAAACAGACCCATTCCCAGGCCTACGTCGCAGGCACACATAGCCAAGTCCGTATCGCCCCCGGAAACGAGAGAGTTACCGACCCGATCCATCAAAATCCTTCTTTTTCCAGTGGCATGCAGCTCAGAGTAGTAGTCGGCTACGGATTTTCTGATGCACAGGCCCGCCCCCCAGGGCACGGTGTTCTCCGCCGAAGGCTGATTTGACCATCTATCTGAATCAAACTCACGAATTACCAAACAGCTCCAATAACGCGTGGTCCACTCTGGCGGCGGTGCGTCAAAAGCAGGCCGCGTTTGCCCGCCCCACGCGCCAAGCCTGGGCCATTCCTTTGCGATCTTCATCGCCTGATCCAGAAAGTCAGCTTCCAGCACATTGTCATCATCGACAAAAACGAGTACCTCGCCAAGCGATTCGCGGATGCCGCACAGGCGAGCGTGCGTTAGTCCGAGCTTCTCTTCCCTGACGTGCCGGGCTCGCGGGTGCCACGACAGGTCCACTGCGGTATCGAGCGGCACTTCACTAGCATTATCGATTAGCAGATATTCCCAGCGCCGGGGGTCGAGAGTCTGCGCTTTCAACGCGTCAAGCACCTGCTTCAGGTAGTCGGGCCGCGGATTATGCGAGCACGTGATGACTGAGATCTCCGTGGTCATGCGATAACGGGCACGGTGAGTTCGACCGGAATCCCAAGCTTTGCGCGGATGCTTGTTCGTTCGGAATCCGTCGGCGGTTTAAACAGGTCTGCATCGACACCATCGGAAACGCAAACAACTGCGAACATATCTTGAAAGTTACTTTCCAATGTATCTGGGTAAATCCGCGCCTGAAATTCCTCAGACCAGGTCTGCAAACTGTTGCTCCATCCGCCGGAAGTAATAGAGTCCGCCGATGAGGATTAGGATGACAACCGCGATGGAAACCGCCAGAAGCGCTCCCGGCGGTGACGATTTCCCCAGCAGCGCCCAGCGAAATCCTTCCACTACGCCCGCCATGGGGTTCAAGCCGTAAAGCGGTCGCCATCTCTCCGGGACTAGGGAACTCGAATAAGCGACGGGTGTGGCGAAGAGCCAGATTTGGATCAAAAAACCGATGGTGTAACGTACGTCCCGATACTGCACGTTAAGCGCTGAGAGCCAGAGACCCACCCCGAGTGCCGTCATGGTGGCCAAAAGAATGAAGCCCGGGAGGGTAACTAGGGCCCAGGTTGGGACGATGCCGTAATAGAGCATCATCACCAGCAGAATCACGAAAGCGACCGCGAAATCCACTATTCCTCCGAGAACGGCGGCTATAGGAACGACCAGACGAGGAAAATACACTTTCGTAATCAAGCGCTCATTTGCCACTAGACTATTACTCGATTCCGTCAAAGCGTGGGCAAAAAGTTGCCAGGGCAGAAGCGCGCAAAATGTGAAGATTGGATATGGAATCCCGTCGGACGGCACCTTTGCCAAATATCCGAAAAATAAACTGAACACTACCATCATCATGAAAGGCTGAATGATGGCCCAGACGGCGCCGAGCGCCGTTTGCTTGTAGCGCACCTTCACATCGCGCCAGACCAGGAAGTAAAGCAACTCTCGATATGCCCAGAGCTCTTTAAGACCAATCGAACTCCAGCTACTGGCCGGGCGAATAAAGAAAGTGGGTAATGAACCCACTTCTGATTGCGGATCTTGAATTTCGGCTTGCAAGGTTGGTATTAAGACTCTAGTCGTATCGCGTACTGGTGCAGTGGCACATGCATCGGCTTCCCACGGCTCTCTGAGTCCGCAGCGGACGACTGACAGTAGCCCAGCAGTTGAGTGCTGGGGTCTTGATAAATACCTGCCAGTCCGCCAGGCGGACGACTGATGGTTGATGGGGTCAATTCATCGTTGAAGGTTCTTTTTCAGTCGTCCGTTTACGGACTCTGGGAACTGAGGGATGCAAGCCCAGCACTTAAAGTGCTTGTGTCAAAACGTGAAAGCAGTGAAATAGCACTCAACACGGAACCGTTTGCGGTAGCCAATGGATGCCCGCACTCAACTACTTTTTATACCAAATGCTTTCGCTTTCGTGGGAATAGCAAATATAGGATAGTCCTAACTTGAGTGGCAGCATCCATTGGCTACCGCAAACGGTTCTGTGTTGAGTGCCATTGTTGCCCTCGCAGAGAGCTTTGACACGGGCACTTAAAGTGCTGGGCTACTATCAGCCGTCTGCTGCGGACTGAGAAGCCAGATCTATCGCCCGGCCACCGCTTGCTGGTCTACGTCTTTGTCGTAATAGCGCTGGCTGTAATAGCGCTGATAGTAGTAATAATCGTGCGACTGCAGGTTGATGTTATTCAGCACCACGCCAAAGATCTTCGCGCCTACATCCTGCAGCAACTGCCGCGAACGTCTAACGATATGGCGGGAGGTCTTGCCGCCGTGGACTACCAGCAATACTCCGTCAACCATCGAAGAAATGAGCACGCCGTCAGTGAAGGAGCTAACGGGAGGAGAATCGACCACCAGGTGATTGAAGTTTGATTGCAAGGTCGCGACAAGCCGTCGCATTTGATCAGATCCCAGCAACTCCGCAGGGTTGGGCGGGATCGGTCCCGAGGTAAGCAGGTGCAACCCGGTAGCCTCGTCTTTCCACAAGAGCTCAAGAATGCCCGCTTCTGATAAATCACTCGACAATATTGAACTTAGCCCGGCCCGATCGCTCAGGTCAAAAATCGAGTGCAAGCGCGGGCGTCGCATGTCCGCGTCGATGATCACGACGCTGGCGCCGGTCTGTGCCAGGCTAATCGCCGTATTGACAGCCGTGGTTGTCTTCCCTTCTCCCGGAAGGCTGGAAGTGACCAGGAGGGACCGGGGAGCACGACCGGCCGTGGATAGCAAAACCGAAGTGCGCAGGTGGCGATACGATTCGGCGAGCGGTGAACGCCCATCCACGTTCATCAAGAGCTCCGGATTTGAAGCGGGGTGTCCGTTATGCTTTTGTAGCGCGCCCGGGCCTCCACGTAAGCGTCGACGCGTGCCCGAGCCCAACGAAGGGATAACCGCCAACGCCGGCAAATGTAACAAGCGCTCGACTTCATCCGTTGAATGGACGGTGTCGTCCAGATATTCAAGAAACAGCGCCAAACCAATCCCCAGACCGGCTGAAAGGAAGAGGGCGATAAAGACTATTCTCATCCGGTTTGGCCCAATAGGGCTATCAGGTGCGATTGCGTAATCAATAATGGAGATGTTATTGGGCTTGCCGGCCATGACGACGTCGTTCTCTTTAGAGCTCTGCAGCAGATTCGTCAGCAAGCTCTTGTTGGTTTCGATCTCCTGCTGAATGATCCGGTAGTTAATAGCCGCTTCGTTTTGCGTCAGCGTCTCTGAACGCTGCTTGTCGAAGGCTTTCTTAAGCGATTCCTCGCGTGCCAACGTCTGCCGATAACGCGTCTCCAGGTTCGTCAGCAAGGTTGTACTCTTGCGACTGCGAAGATCTTTGACCTGGTTTTCCAGCTCTTGAATTTGTTGGGTTACTTCCTTAACTTCGGGGGCTTCCTCGGTGGCGTCTACCAGCAACTGAGCTCGTTTCTGACGCAACCCCGCCAGATTCGACTCAGTGTCGGCAATCCGCTTTTCGTCGGCATCTACCAATGCGGCAGCGGCGCCCGGAGCTCTGGCAGCATTGTAAGCGGCCTCCGCGCTCTTCCGTTCATTCTCGGCCTCGAGTAATTGTCTATTCAGCCCGGCAAGACGCTCCACCACGGTATTCTGACTGGCATCAAGTGAAAGGATTTGATTGTTTTTGGCGTAATTAACTAAGCGCTCTTCGTCTGTGCGAATCTGTTGTTGTAGCTCGGCGACCCGCTTTTGCAGAAAATCGCCGGTACTCGTGTTGGTTTCAGTCTTTTTCTCCAGGTTTGAAAATACGTAGGTCTCAGCGATTGCATTGACAACTTTTGCTGCAAACTGTGGGTCAGTGTGCGTGAAGTTCACATCAATGAGGCGAGTCTCTTTGTAGTAACCGCGGGTTTCTTTCACCGGGACGACCTTCAAAGCTAAGAGGATGCTGTCTACGTAACGCGAGAGCTGTTTAGCTTCCACCAGATCTTCTCTTGAACTTGCGGGTGCAATTGTTGTCCGGAGCGGCAATTCATTTTGTGGCCTGGTGTTTGGGTCGTCCTTTTGTTCACCTCCGAAACCAGTCATCCGCAAAACTGTCTGCCAGGTGGATCGCTTCTGGGTTGAGCTCCCCTTGAAAAAGTCAGGGTTATGCTCAAGGTCAAGGGTCTTCACAACGCGCCGCAGCAATCCCGGACTAGTGAGAATCTGCAACTGCGTGTTGAAGTAGGTTGGATCGTTGGCTGGACCGATGACATACGGTCGGCCTACCAATGCCGAATTGTTTTCCAGATCCACCTGCACGCGAGCTTCGGCCTGGTAAATGTCGGGCTTGCGGACTACATAGAGCACCGAAAGCATCGTTAACAGAACGACAATGCTGATCACCAACCATAGACGCTTTCTGACCGCGCGCCAGTAATCCAGCAGATGGACCTCTGTTTCGGCATTGGGATCGACACCGTAGTTGTACGAGTGCGGAGGCGCGCCCATCTCAATCGGTTTCTCGATCGCGGTTGGCTCCGGCTCTCTCTTCGCTAATTCACGCGACGGTTTCATTGGTTCTCCGAATTTCGAATTTCGGATTGCGAATTTCGAATTTTAAGATGTCGGTGGTTTCGAGTTTTCGAGTTAATACACTCGTATTCAATCCCATTTCGTTAAGGCAAATCCAAGATTCGAATGACTAGATTGAGTTCTTAGGCGCGAACGCGATTCGCTTTAGTGCTTCGTCCAACGCTGGTGAAGATGGCTAGCAGTTCGCCAGACTCTTGCAAGAGCCATCGACGCTGATCACGGTTTCCTAATTCTGCTTCTTCGCACAGTTCTAGCCAGTACTGACTCTCCGAGCATTCCTTTTCAACGATTGCGATTTTATGACTGAAATCAGCACGGGATTCTCCACGGTTAGCCTCACGATAGTTCGCCCCCACAGAAGTGCCGGCCTTCACCAGTTGATACTCGATAACAGCACATGCTTTGCTCTGAGGAAGACTTGCGGCAAAAGCAATTATTCTTAACGCGAATCGCTTTGTTCTCTTTTCTAACTCGAATTTATCCATGTGAGGTTGGGTAAACTCCGGGCTCGTAAAATCTCTCTACATCTTCACCCCAAGATGCTCCGTGTGCTTCTCATAATTCAAACTGATCCATTCAGAAAACTCAAGTCGAAGCTCTTAAATCCGAAATTCGAAATCCGAAATTCTTTCAAGGAATGACTCGTATAGGAAGCTGCGAGACGCTCGAACCCGCTCCGCCGATCAGGCTGCGGAGGAGGGCTTTTCCTTCTGAGGTCTGCACTTCAATTATGTCATTGGGCATTAGCGCTATGTCTTCGGCACGCTTTTTCTCGATAGCGGAGAGATTTACGATTATCTCTTTCTTGGTCGCGCCTCCCGGCTCTTGTCTCAGGAGTCGGATCTTGTCCTTCTTGGTGTCCTGTTTGACGCCGCCCGCCATGGCAATCGCCCGCGATATGGTGATCGGCTCCTTCAGGGGAATCGTCAGTGGAGTAAACACATTGCCTACCACGTATGCCTGCTCAGCTTCGGGGAGCGTGACGATGTCCCATGGTTCGAGGTAAGGGTTAGCGCTGGGATGGCCCAGGAGCGTTTCGCTAAGCTTGTAACTGGAAAAGGCTGAGGCGACCTCGTCCGCGCCGGGTTTGGTACAAGCCCAGGATTGGGGCGAATGGACAACGTTGATTGTTTGGCCGGCCTTGTCCGATGGACCCTTCGCGTACGTGAGCAATTCAAGCAGCCGCACCCGCCGCTGCAACTCAAAACGGCTCTGGTCGTTGACCGCCCCAATGATGGCAACCTGTCTGGAATGATATCCCTTGATAAATACGTCCACTTGCGGATTCCGATAAAACTTCAGGTACCTACTCGCGATTTCCTTTGCCAACTCACCTTCCGTCTGACAGGCAGCCGTTATCTCAGTATCGATCAAAGGCATGCGGATCATGCCATTGCCTTCCACGCGAACAGATTCACGTGAGAGGTGCGGACGATTGAGTATGCGGATGTCGAGCACATCGCCAGGCCCGATACGATAGCGATCTTGGGATTCGGAGGTAGCGTTGGTTGTGGCTACGGGCTGGCCGGTGACAGCTCTATTCGAGACAGTCTCACCGGTGGTGGTTGATGGTTGCTGACTAAACGCCAGTTGCGAGGCAGCAACGCACAATACAATCGTAAAAATGTTCTTAGTCATACCACTTACCTTCCTCCCATCCCGATTCTACGGGACAGCAACGCCTCACGCATGTGATTTGGATGCGCGAGGTTCAGTACCGTATTGCTCAAAAGGACTAACAACTCTTGGTGCTCTCGTTGAAACGTTCCGGTCAACGGCTGATCATGTGTCTTAACCACGATGCCTTCTCTCACCCACTGCCAAAACTGTGCTTGAGTGGTCCAAAACTCCTTGCGGTCGCGGCAAACTACGAGCGCTGTCTTCTTTTTCTTTACCTTTTTCTTCTTGTCTTTTTTTGTATTCATTTTGTTTTTCCGGCAGCCAAGTACACCTGTGCCCTTGCATGTACTTCGGATTAGCATCCAGAAGTGGCCACACACAGTACCCCGTGGGGAAACCTCTCTTGCGAGGCAGCATCAAGTTTTCAAGAATTCGAATTTCGGATTGCGAATTTCGAATTTAAAAATATATCAGCCGCGGATTAACGCGGATTACGCAAATCTGAAGAGCTTCCCTTCGATCTTCTGTTTCGCTTCGTCACCCGTACTTTCGTCACCGTGACGTGTATACCCTCTTTCTCTGACTCCCCTGTTTCTTCTCTAGATCCGCGCTTGATCTGCGTAAATCCGCGGCTGAAATTCCTTTTCTTTGTTCCCCAATCCGAAATTCTTTTCACCTCAGCAATCGCGATATCAACTCCCCTCGTCTTCTCACTCCAAACTTGATGAAAATATGGCGCAGATGGAACTTCACCGTCTGCTCAGTAACCTGGAGACGACTTCCAATCTGGGCGTTGGTTAATCCTTCCGCACAACAAAGCGCGACCTGTGCTTCTCGTCGGCTCAGATTTCGATGCTCGACGACCCTGGTTATGGCGCGCCCAAACGAATGGTTCAACTCTTCCCGCTCAATTCCCTCAAACCCCTGATCGTGGCGTCTGGCAATAACCACTTCAGGCGAATACACGCGATAAGCAGCACCCGCCTCGCGAGTGCCGTTCACGTTAGCCTTCAGTTCGCGCTCAATACTCAATTTCACCAGCAAGCCTTCGAGGCGCGACGGATAGTGCTGAGGCTGCGGATGCCGGTTAGGGCCATCAACCGGCGAGCGGTCAGCAATGCGGCAGGCTTTCCGTTGTCATCCACCGCAAGGAGCATTGCGCGATAGATCCGTTGTTCACCTGGAGTGTGGCTCAAGGCCACGAGAGCCATAGTGGACCGGCCCTGGGAATGTTCGCTGTGCTCGCCTAAAGGGTAGGTTTTTGAGTCTACTCCGGAGTTGAGCGGGAGTTTTTGGGGGAACATTCTGGTATTAGGTGAAAAGTTACTGGCGGCAGGAAGTGGAACAATTATTTTCGTTCCAGCTCTTGGCTAAGGGGCCGCGAGTGTGCTCTTAAAGAAGATGGGAACCTGGGGCGGAAGAGTAGAGAGCTGGGCCTTTCCCGGGTTCCTCGACTTATCAAAATAGTTTTTCTAAACCATCCGGCTCTATCGGGGAGCCGGATGAGGCTGACTGATTGTGAGGCAGAGCCTAATTCCATCGACTACTTCTGTCAAGGAAATTCCTTGTTGGAGGTGTTGGCGATCTTATACCTGCGACTTGGTTCGCGAGTTGAATAATCTTGGTTGCTTTGACCATTCAATGAGTTGAACGATCCAGTCCGCCCAGGCCGGACGACTGAGGTTGATAGCGTAAATTCATCGTTGAAGTGTTCTTCAGCCGTCCGTTTCACGGACTATGAGAATTCAGGAAGACATGCCCAGCACTCAAAGTGCTGGGCTATTATCAGTCGTCCGCAGCGGACTAAGAAAGCTAAGCTCCGCGGTTTAAGCAGGGCTCGATGTTGCGACGAAAGCTTTCGTTAACGATCGGGCTACTGCCGGTGCAGCTTTATCCAAGCTGCGCGTCCACCATTTCGCACCACAGATGTCCAATAGTTATATGTGCTTCTTGTATGCGTGAGGTTCGACGTGAAGGAACGCTGACCGATATATCGCAGAGTGAAGCAAGAGGTTCGCCAGTCTTGCCAGTTAGCGCAATTGTCCGGCAGCCCAGCTTTCTGGCCGCCTCCGCGGCCTTGATCACATTGGCAGATGCGCCGCTCGTGCTGAGTGCGATTAAGACATCCCCCTCGCTGGCAAGCGCCTCGATCTGGCGTGCGAAAACTTCTTCATATCCGAAATCGTTGCTCAGTGCGGTAAGAGCAGACGTGTCGGTGGTGAGGGCTATCGACGGCCAGGCGCGCCTTTGCAGCTCGTACCTACCCACGAGTTCCGCGGCAATGTGCTGAGCGTCCGCAGCACTTCCGCCGTTTCCGCATAGTAAAACCTTGCGCCCCTGGCCTAGAGCAGCACAAATCATTTTGCCGCCACGCTCAATCTCGCCGATACGTGTTTGAATTAAGGCCTCGATCGCCTCCAGATGTTCCCGCAGGGAACGCTGCAAAAGCGTTGCCGCATTCAAGCTCTCTGATTTAGGCGCGTTGTCCACTTTGCAATTCACTCCGCCAAATTAGATTCAATCCGTGAATCAGCACTCTCGTCAACGTAGCGCAACAATTGCGATTCGAAAGTTGGGGCTGGAAATTACCATAGGTTCTCCTGGATCGTGAATGGTGAATCGCAAATGTGATAGGGTTACTTGAATACAGAACCGAGGAGCAACCGAATCATTTTCCATTTGTCATTGGCATTTTTCATAATGTTTCATTTGGCATTGTTTACTTCTTCTTCGTGTCCGTTCGTGTTATTTCGTGGATTTCTGTTCTCTCAGCCAAGCAAACGATCCGCGAAATAACACGAACCGTCACGAAATGAGATTCAGAAAAATGCCAAATGGCAAATTGAAAATGATTAGACTATTTACCAATCACGAAATAGGGTTTAATATTTGCGGCGTGTTTTACCTTTCACTCCTCACTTAGTCATGACCATCGCCAATTCCACTCCAATGCTGCGCCAGTACCTCGAGCTGAAGCAGCAGCATCCAGGGACCTTGCTGTTCTTCCGGCTGGGCGACTTTTATGAGCTCTTCTTTGAAGACGCCGTTATTGGCTCTCGCGAAATGCAAATCACTCTGACCGCGCGCCACAAGGAACGCGGCGACCCGGTCCCAATGTGTGGCGTCCCTCACCACTCTGCGGCCAACTATATCGCCCGTTTGGTGCGACGTGGATTTCGAGTAGCGATTTGCGAACAGACCGAAGATGCTTCCAAGACGAAAAAGCTGGTACGCCGCGAAGTAGTCCGTATCGTCACGCCCGGAACGCCCATCGACCCGCAACTCTTGGAAGCGCGCGAATCAGTCTTTCTTGCCGCGGTGTGCAGCGCAGGGGAAACTATCGGCGCCGCATTTCTCGATATCTCCACAGGTGAATTTCGATCCACGCAGGAATTCGGGCCAAACGCCTGGGAAAGGATTCGGGCGGACCTCGAATCCTACGCTCCTCGCGAATTGCTCTTCCCCGCCTCGCTGGCTCCCCTGATCAAGACCGGACTATCGGGAAAGGTACAAACCGCAACCCTGCCGCTGCGCATCGAGGCCAATTCGGATTTAGCCTCTAAGGGAGAACAATCTCAAGCGGGCAATGGATCCTCAGAGGGCTCCTCAAACGACCAACTACTTGATGCGACTTTAACGCCGCTTGACGATTGGCTTTGGCAGGAAGACGAATGCGCTACGCTCTTGCGAAATCAGTTTGGCGTGCACTCGCTCGAAGGCTACGGCCTCAAGGGCAAGCACGAAGCGGTGCGGGCCGCCGGAGCGTGTTTGCGCTATGCCCGGGATACCCAACGCGCAGCAGCCGCCCACGTCACAGATCTGGTCTACTTCGAGCCGCAGGACCACCTGGTGCTCGATGGCATTACCGTTCGGAACCTCGAACTGGTTGAGTCTTTGGGTGGCACCGCGGGTCGATCACTGCTCGACGTAATCGACGAAACAGTGACTGGAATGGGGGCCCGTCTCCTGCGGTCCTGGATGCTGCGTCCTTCGGTGCGACGAGGAGAGATTGAAGCCAGACTCTCAGCCGTCGAAGATCTAAGCGCGTCGCACATGTTGCGAGACAAACTCCGAGCGCTCCTGAAAGAGGTTTCGGATCTCGAACGTTTGAACGGCAGAATTAACCTGGGCTCGGCAACGCCACGCGATGTGAACTGTATTGAGCGTTCACTGAATCAGATTCCTCATGTCCGAGCTCTCCTGTCAGACTCCCAATCCTCTCTGCTGCAGATTTTGTGCGAAGGTACGGATGAGTTGCCGGAGCTGCGCTCCCTGCTAGCCAGAGCTATTAGCGATGATCCGCCGGCGAAGCTGAGCGAGGGCGATACAATTCGCGCCGGCTACTCCGCCGAGCTTGATGAATTGCGCTCAACCAGCCGCAATGCCAAGCAAATCATCGCCGCGCTGGAAGCTACCGAGCGTGGTCGCAGCGGTATCGGCAATCTTCGAATCAGATACAACAGCGTCTTTGGCTACTACATTGAAGTGTCGAAGGCCAACGCAGGGCGTGTGCCCGCGGACTACGAGCGACGACAGACACTCGCCAACGCCGAAAGATATACAACTCCGGAATTAAAGGATTGGGAGAAGAAAGTCCTGGGTGCTGAGGAGCGAATCATTCAGCTCGAAACCGAACTGTTTACCGATATCTGTCGTCAGGTTGCTGCCGAGTCAAGGCGCATTCAAGCCACGGCTCGGGCGCTGGCGGCAATGGATGCGCTCGCTTCTCTTGCCGAGGCTGCTGTGCGACGTCGTTTCATTCGGCCCGTGATACATGACGGCGATGAAATTGAGATTGTCCAGGGGCGTCATCCGGTAATTGAACTCTTCAACGAGCAGCCTTTCGTCCCCAACAGTCTCTACATGAATAACTCAACGGACCGATTGCTGGTAATCACGGGTCCAAACATGGGAGGCAAGAGCACTGTTCTGAGACAAACTGCAATCATCTGTCTACTGGCGCAGATGGGAGGCTTTGTTCCGGCCGACAAAGCCAGGCTGCCCTTGTTTGATCGCATCTGGACCCGAGTGGGCGCCTCTGACGATCTCACGCGCGGTCGATCCACTTTCATGGTGGAGATGACAGAAACGGCCGCAATTCTTCACAGTGCCACGCCGCGCTCACTTGTGCTGCTGGACGAAATTGGACGCGGCACCGCAACCTTCGACGGACTGTCGATCGCCTGGGCAGTGGCAGAATACCTGCACGACTCCGCCGAACACGCCGCCAAGACTCTCTTCGCTACTCACTATCACGAACTGACGGAACTGGCGGAAAGATTGCCCGGTGGCCAGAACTATCAAATCACTGCCACCGAGCGCGAAGGTGAGGTGGTCTTCCTGCACCGGCTCGAGCGCGGTCGCGCTTCAAAGTCTTACGGAATTGAAGTGGCGAGATTGGCAGGTCTGCCGCCCGCCGTGCTCGCAAATGCGCGGGAGGTTTTAGCGCGACTGGAGCGTTATGAGCTGGATGTTTTTGCTGAAGAGGATCAGATTCTGGAGCAGCGAACAAGGTTTGCGGAGGAAGCAAAAGCGGCTTCGGCGGCTGCCGGCGCTGCGGTGGGTATGGTGCCGCCCGGAGAGGCCGCTTCTGCAAGCGATGCATTATCCGAAGTGACGAAACGAGCGGGCCGCAGAAAACTCGCCGCGCAAACATCACTCTTCGATCTGGCCAATCAAAAGATCGTCGATGATATTCGGGAGCTTGACACTGACCACGTTTCACCCGAAGAGGCGAAAGAACTCTTGCGCAAGTTGCGCGAACGATTGCTTTAGGTTTTTCAGCCTGCGGAGCAGGCGAAAGCATAAAGCCTGGGGCGTAAGCCCCAGGTAAATCCGTTACGGTTCCGAGCCCGCGGATGCGGGGCGAAAGACGATTGCGCTACATCAGCAGACCGCACTACCGTAACGCGCGCTTGTTTCGGCTAGTATGTCAGGACTAGCTGTACTCAAGCCGAGCTCGGCAATCCTCACAACACCGAAAGGAACCTCACAAATGTCTGAATCCTTCACCAACCTCCTCTACCACATTATCTTCTCAACCAAAGATCGGCGGCCGCTAATCACTTCCGTGTATGAGCCCCGTCTGTACGAATACATCGGAGGGACAATAAGAGGAACAGGGGGAATTGCACTCAGTATTAATGGTGCCGAAGATCATGTGCATCTTTTGGCCAAGCTTCGTCCGGATCGAGCGTTGTCTGATGTTTTGCGTGATCTCAAATGCAACGCGAGCGGCTGGATGCATGACGTCTTTCCCGAGGTAAGGGACTTCTCGTGGCAACGTGGTTACGGCGCTTTTACCGTAAGCGAATCACATGTTGAAGAAGTGCAACGATACCTTAAATTTCAGAAGGAACATCATTCAGCGGATTTCATTTCGGGAGGAATTCGTTCAATTCCTGAAGGCTAATGGCATTGGATACGACGAACGTTATCTCTGATGCGCATCCGCGCGGTCGGAAACACTAACATGCAGCCTGCTGCCGCCCGTTTCACGGGCTAGAGATTTCTCCGCATACTAACCTGGGGCTCACGCCCCAGGCTTTATGCTGTCGCCTGCTTCGCAGGCTGAAATCCTGAGATTTTTTCGCGGGCTGCAATGGTGAAGCCCTTGCTTCTCAACCTGAGAAACTCCCTAACTCGATTCTTGTCTTGATTGCTGGAGAAATTCTTAGTTGGGCCTTTGCAAAGGTGTGTCACTGACCTTAAACCAATCCCCGGTCCCATCATTCGTCCTCAGCATCCGAAGAAGTTCGCGGAAAGTGAACGGTCTTGCACCCCGGCGTCCGAAGACAGAAATCTGATTTCCGCTCTCGTCCGCGGCCCGATCTCGATCGAGAGCTTTAGAAACTCCCAAAGCTTCACCTTTGGTTTTAAAGGTGGCAATCAAGACAGGTTGGGGCCGCGGGCTAAAGCCGGCATACTCAGGCATTGTTTCCGGTGAGGTTAACTGCAGAATGCGTAGTCCATTGTGCCCGTCCGCCACATACGCAAAGAGACTCGCATTCGTCATTGCGATCTTCACCTGGTGGACGTCATTCAGCTTGCCATCGGCATTGTAGGTTTGATCCAGGCGGGGCTTTTCCGGCTGCTCAACATCAACAATCGCGATCCCCTCTTTACCGTTCGCCACGTAAGCATAAGTTCGCGCCACGTAAACATCGTGAGCATCCGTCAGCGCCACAGTCGCACCCTCGACCAGACGCGCTTCAGCAGGATTCGTCAAATCTATGACTTTTAAACCTTCTTCATTGACCACAAAACCGTATCTGAACTGAATTGCAATGGCGCGCGGCTGCTTTAGCGATATCGTCCCGACGATCCGGGGATTAAGCGGGTCGTCTATACTAATGATCACTAGGCTGTCCGCGGTTGTGATGTAGGCGTAGTTTCCCGCGATCGCGATGTTATTCGCCCCATCAAGTGCTCCGCCGGGATTGAATGCTCCCCTGGGGAACTTCCTGGGATCCAGTGCCCGCTTGAGATAGTTGTTGAGCGGATCGCCGTCGAGAAGTGTGGCGGCGTTAACGAGTATCAGGCCTTCGTATTTATCGGCAACGTACAGGTAGGCGTAGAGCGGATGGATCGGTTGTTCTTCATTGAGCAGCTGTTTTCTCTCTTCGGCAGAAAGATTGCCGGCGCTCGCAGGGTCGAGCATCTTTTCGCCGGCCATTAATCGCCAGCGCGCGGGATCCACTGCCAGGGTCGTCGGGGCCGCCACGGCAGTCGCATATTTGCTCTCCACCCAGAACTTCTGACCAAAACGTGAGACCGGCGCAGTCACAATTCGCTCGGAGAAGCCTTTCTGATCGATCTGCGCCACATCATAGACTCGCAACCCACCTTCGCCGGCAGCGACATAAGCATACTCACCGCGCAATTGAACTTGCAGCACTTTCGGGGTGCCCACGTGCTCGTAAAACGTTCTCAGCTCTCGACCACCCTTAACGAACTTCTCATAGTTAGAAGGGAATGCGATCTTTTGCAGCGTACTTCCGAACACGGCCTGCGGATCCTCTCGTTCCGTGGCCACCACGACCTCGAGCGCGTGATCTCCTGCAACATAAACATGGCGCCCCATGAAATTGACAAAGTTAGTGCCTTGCAAAAGTACCTGGGCTAACCAGGCATTGTTGTCATTCTTATTGGAAACATGACAGTCGCTGCATGCCTTCGTTTCTTTGGTGCGCACTGTGTGTGGTACGTGGGTGTTGAATGCCTGACCGGCAAAGCCCTCCGCCGAAGTTGTTTGCTGTTGCGAATAGATCCACTCGCGGTTCTGATTTTGAGAGCTGACCAGCACAGCCGAAGACGAACGAACCGGTGCAATGCGATTGCCTGTCACGGTCCCATCACGACCCAGCATAAAGATGTCGTCGCGAAGCACTTGATAGTTGTACTGCGTAAAGTTTCGCGTGTTGCCACCTTCATTGTGGCGGTTCGGCATCTTCCGATTCGCCTGCATCGAGAGGTGACATCCAAAACAGCTGGTAACCCACGAAGAGTGGCAGGCGAAACAGGTCATATTGCTATCGCGGTGCGCGAGCTTGTTGTCATCACCCGGAACATCACCCCACGTCTGATTGTCTTTGCGGATAGTTTTTGCGTATTGCGACTTCTCGTTGTAATCGCGACTTCCCGGAGTGACCGTGTCCAGTGTTTGCGACACTCGCCACCAGCGGCCGGGCACCACCATTGAGTTTTGGATGATGTCACCCGTTTTCAACTCTATCTCATTCCCCTGCCCATCCTTCTTCTTCTGGTCCCGTCGGAGCACCTGGAAGGCTGACACTCTTTCACCTTCCGGATTGCGAAACTGGATTTGCCGCAGATCACGGCCCACCAACGGCTGATTCTGTGTCTTACGTCGCGCAGCGGCCGCGCCGGTCACGGTTGCAGCCGCGGGACCGGAAGTGAATAACTTGGCCCTCTCCCGTATAGACCCGTGGCAATCTTCGCAGGTGATCTCAATCGCAGCACGCGGTTCGTTATAGAGATTTCCGTCGCCATGCGCGTCCTGACGGAAGTGGCAGTCGACGCAGTGCATTCCTTTCTCTAAATGGATGTCGTTGAGGTGGACGGCTTTTTTGAACTTGTCCGGATCCCCCGCAGATACCACGCTCCCGGCGGCGTCAAGCAAATTTCCCTTGCGATCCCGTTGAAAAACTTTGCGAAACATCCAGCCGTGACCGTGGGAATCTCCAAACTGAGTATTCTTCAACAGCGCGTTGAATTCGGGCGTACCAGTCTGCGACAGGAAGGTAAAGTCGGACCAGAGTCCTCGCATACTTGCAGCTTCAGGATTGCGATCCAGTTTCTCGGCTTCCTCATCCTGCGACGGATTGTGCTGCACTTTCGGATACATTTTGTCGCCGTCGCTTTCGTTATCCCACCAGGTCATGCCGAGGTAAGTGGCGACCATGTTTGTACCGGGGTGCATATGACAGACCATGCACTGCGACGTCGGAATCTGGCTCGTGAACTGATGTTTGATCGGGTGTCCCGAGATGTTCTTTTGAATACTCGGATCGCTCGTTTGCGAGCTGCCGAGGTTTCCCGCCGAGCTGTAGGCGGCCGAGTGAGCGGGATCGCGGTCGTTTGCATAGATGACGTGACAGCGGTGCATCCTGAGGAGCGAAAGTCTCCGGGATGATCATTGGTACCGAGGAAGTTGAGCGTGGGGTCAAGTAGACGCGTTTTCTGCAAGCCCAGAAAAACCGGATCAGTGCGATTGTTTGATCCAAATCCCCGCGGACTGAGTCCTTTGTCAGGTTTGCCTGGCTCCTCTTCCCGGTCCGGCAGCCCCACTTCCAGCCGGCGTTTTCCGCCCCGCTCGAACACGCGCAGCACATTACCTGGTTGCGAAATCTGCCAGCGCGGCATGGGATCGAGGAATTCAAGCAAACCCTTGGTGCGCCGCTCTTCGAGCGTTGGTTGTGGCGCTTGCACCAAGCCTTGCGGAGCGCCAGTTTCGCTATAGCTTTCTCCAAAGCGCGCGTCTTTGAGAGGGAAGCTTCCATTGTTGTAAAGCGCAGCGCCCCAGAGCATCGCGCCGTGCGTCATCATGCTGCGAGCCACAGTTTTCGACACAATCTCGTGGCAACCACCGTTGCCGCATGTTTTGGAAGCGACCCGTATATCGCCGGGGTTGACGAAACGCACAAACTCCCAGCTCTCGCGCGTCAATAAAGTGTTGCTGCGCTCCGGGTTCGCCCCGGTGTACTTTCCATCTCTCTTCCACTCATTAGGGAAGCGCGGACGTACGTGCGCCTGGTTTTTAATTCGTTCTATCTCTTTGGGATCCTCGCTTGTCTTTCGCGGTACAGGATTGCCGCCGTGACAAGCCGTGCAGGTAAGACCAACGGCGTCTTTGCCATCCTTAAGTTTTTCCAGCGTCCCAGTGGTTCCGTATTTGTGCATCGGCTCGATCTGCCCGTGGCAAGTGATGCAGCCTTCAAGCTGGGGAGCTGAAGTAGTTTGTG
>JBPCMM010000153.1:0-9549 GCA_051002255.1 Pyrinomonadaceae bacterium | reverse complement strand
ACTTCCTGCCGGATGTCTATGTTCTCTGCGACGTTTGCCGGGGCGCTCGCTACAACCGCGAAACGCTGTCCGTGAAATTCAAAGGCAAGTCGATTGCCGAGTTATTGGACACCACCGTCGATGAGGCCTTGCCGCTCCTAGAGAATGTTCCTCAAATTCAGCAAAAGTTGCATACTCTGCTGGACGTAGGACTCGGCTACATCAAGCTCGGCCAATCAGCAACCACACTGTCCGGGGGCGAAGCACAGCGCATCAAGCTGGCGAAGGAGCTCTCAAAACGGGCAACCGGTAGAACAGTCTACATTCTCGACGAACCCACCACTGGTCTTCACTTTGCCGACGTCCACAAACTCCTGGACGTGCTGCAGCGACTGGTTTCTCTCGGCAACTCCGTGCTGGTAATCGAACACAATCTTGACGTGATCAAGAGCGCGGACCACATCATCGATCTTGGACCGGAAGGTGGCGAACAGGGTGGTCGGGTGGTGGCCAGCGGCACTCCTGAGGAAGTCGCGCGCTCGCGCCGATCTCACACGGGTCAGGCGCTGCGACCTCTGCTCAACGGACGGGTCAGCCGCAATGGCCACGTGAATGGCTCGCGTCCCGATGAGAAGAAGATCGCGTGATATACTGCCCCGCGTAAGCTACCCTGCAATCCACACAGGAATAGTTAGGAATGTCGATTTACGGCGATGATCTGCTACCGCTTAACCTGGAAAGTGTGAGTACCTACCCGCTCGCTTCACGTCCCAGCAAGGTCTCTCTAAACGACTTCGCTCGTCCGATCGAAGAGAGCTCTTCAATCAAAGATTTTCTCGCCAGTCTTCCCAATATTCTCGGCGTTCAGAATTTGCATAGCGTTGCCGCGCAGATGCGCAGAGCGAAGCGACTCGGCAAACCCATCATCTGGGGTCTTGGCGGGCACGTAATTAAGGTGGGTTTGTCGCCCGTGATTATAGACCTTATGAAGCGCGGTTTCGTCACCGCCATTGCGGCCAACGGTTCGGTTCTGGTCCACGACGCGGAGATAGCTATGGTGGGATCCACCTCGGAAGATGTGGACGCGACGCTAGGTGAAGGCGCGTTTGGCGCCGCTGAAGAGACCGGACAATTGCTGAACTGCGCGGCACGTGAAGGCATGCGAGATGGTATTGGTCTTGGTGAAGCACTCGGACGCGCATTGGTGGCCTTAAAGCCCAGGCATCGCGACCACTCCCTGCTTTGTGCGGCTTACCATAGCCCGATACCCTTCACTGCGCACATTACGATTGGTGGCGACATTGCGCATTTTCATCCGAGCGCTGACGGAGCAGCTCTCGGGGCAACGTCGCATACGGATTTCCGTTTGCTCGGGGAACTGGTGCGTCGCATGAACGGTGGCGGAGTCTATCTAAATGTGGGCTCAGCAGTCGTCTTGCCGGAGCTTTTCTTAAAAGCTATTACTCTGATCCGCAATCTGGGCCACGGACTGACCGACATAACAACCGCCAACTTCGATTTCATCCAATCGTACCGTCCCGTGACTAACGTGGTGCGCCGGCCTAACGCGGGTGGTGCCGGGCGAGGCTATTCAATTACGGGCCATCACGAACTAAGTATTCCGCTACTCGCCGCCGAACTGATCTGCGGCAGCGAGAAGGAATAAACGGGCTGTATATCCGCGACGCTTTCCGCCTGGCTTTGGCTACGGCAAATATATGCTTCCGGTCGTCTCCATAACTCACATGCCATTTCGTTTCGACGCTGGAAACTGTGAGTCCCGCTTGCTCGATCAACCAGCTAACATCCTCCGCGCTGTTGAGTGCGTGCATATGCGCCGGTGTATGACTTTCAGCAGGCACCGTCACCAGTAACAGCCCGCCAGGCGCCAGCACTCTCGCTAATTCTGCAAAGACTCGTTTCGCATGATGCACGTGTTCAACCACTTCCGAAGCGATTACAACGTCGAGGGAATTGCTGTCAAACAGAAGATTCATTAAACAGCCGTTTGAAATTGTGCGCGAGCTGGCCACACATTTGTGTATGGCCCATCGTCGAGCAAAGTCAATCGCCGCTTCGCTGATGTCGAGACCGTAACCGGTCCAGGTTGGTTTCACCCTTAAGACTTCACAAAGCATCGCACGTGAGCCACAACCCAGATCAGCCACGACTGCCTTCGGAGATGCGACTGACTCGATGATGCGTCGCACAAATCTCATCCGAGCAACGGCGGACGGCTGAAATGCCAGAGTGAAGTGAGTTACAAGTGGATAGAACGGCTGATCGTAGATACTCTCTCGCGCTTTCTCAAATGAGAGATGGCGGTCCTGCTCGCGTTTCAGTTGGACGTACTGGCGCAGAGATTCCGCAATCTCGTCCGGCGACATTCCAGAAGCGGCCAGGAGATCTCCCACGACTGCATCGGCGTGCTGCCAGAGATTCTTCGTATTGCCGCCGAAACATCCGGCCAGCGGTGGCCCAACGCCAGCATAAATGACGAGTAGCACTCGCTCCCACCAACGTGCGATGTCAGAGTAGGCGTTAAGGAAGTCGAGGCAGTTTTTATAGGCACCCAGTTGTATTCTTGCGAAGAGCTTTGCTTCCCAGGTCACTGAATCTTTCTCCCGCCACCAAGTTGTCGTCGAGTCGAAGATGCGCAAAGCGTGTACCTTGTCCGAATCTTCCTCCAGCACCAATCTCAAACTGAGATCAAAGGTCTGGATTTACAGGCGAAGTTTTTTGTCTGAGTAGAAGCGAGGGCCGAAAACACGAAGTAACGCGGGGCAAACCAGATTCGCAAGGCGGTCTGATCGTTTCAGTTGGAGGACTTAGGTATTGCAGTTGGAGCGCAAGCGATTTACTGCAGGGCTTGGGACCCTGCATTGTGGAGGGTAAATTACTTTCACACTCCTAGGTAAACCGCCCCGCTTCTCGCCGGATCCTCTTGACAACACCCCCCACAAAACCTATAGTCTGGCTACGAAATTGAAAGTCATTTTCAATAAGCCCCTCGCCGGGCTGGTGGAAATACGGAATCATGCTTAGTAAGACCTTTTGTCCCCGCACTCTTCGTGCCTTCGCGCTGTGGCTGGTGCTGCCTGTTTGCGCATCAGCGCAGTCGAACTCCACCTCAATTTCGGGACGTGTGTTGGATCAAAACTTGGCGGGTATCAGTGGTGCGACGGTTACTTTGTCAAACAATTTTTCCAATGTACTTACTGTTATCACTGACGAGGTTGGATGGTTCCGTTTTGAGGGTCTTCCAACCGCTAAGTATCGCCTCGTGACCAGGCAAGCAGGGTTTGGTACTTCTGAGAGAGTTATCACAGCTACAGCAGGTGGGAATACAGTCATCGAGGTTCTGCTTCAACCGGCTCCAATAGCAGAATCCGTAGTGATCATCGGCAGTCATCTCACCACACCTGAATCAATGGCAAGGACTCCAGGATCATTCGGTATCGTTGATGCACAGGTACTGGAGCGTAGCCGAGCTCTTACCTCGACCGAAGTTTTACGAAAAGTTGCGGGCGTTAACGTGCGAGATGAAGAGGGTCTTGGCTTGCGTCCGAACATTGGGGTACGCGGCATGAATCCGACGCGATCCAGCAAACTCTTGCTGCTCGAAGACGGCATACCGCTTACCTATGCCCCCTACGGCGACAATGCCTCTTACTATCATCCTCCCATAGACCGTTTTGAAAGTATTGAGGTGCTCAAGGGTTCGGGCCAGATAATATACGGTCCGCAAACTGTTGGCGGGGTGATTAACTATCTCACGCCTACACCACCGCGGAAAAATGAGGGCTCGATCAGTATCACGGGCGGCAACCACCATTACTTCAATGGCCACTTGAGCTATGGCGATACCCTGGGCAATACGGGACTGCTTTTCGGTTTCACGCGTAAGCAAGGAAAGGGCTCGCGCGAAAATACTCGCTCAGGTCTGAGTGATTTTAATTTCAAGTCTGTCACGACGCTCACTCCTCGACAGGCCGTAACCTTCAAGTTCAACTACTACGGAGAGCAGTCAAACGTCGGCTATTCAGGCTTACGTGAGGACGAGTTCCGCGCCAACCCGCGCCAGAATCTCTTTCGCAACGATTTTTTTTACGGCCATCGCGTGGGGGCTTCCCTTACCCATGCCTACGTGTTTAATCCTGACGCTGTCCTGACAACCAACCTCTACGGATCGTATTTTCGCCGTCACTGGTGGCGCCAGGCCTCGAACTCTAACGAACGCCCGAATGACGCCGCCGACCCACTCTGCGGCGGCATGAACAATCTCAACACGACCTGCGGCAATCAGGGACGGCTGCGACGCTACTTGTTCGCAGGCCTTGATCCTCGCCTCCGCATCACAAAACGCATTTTTGGTCTGAGGGGTGAAACAGATCTTGGCTTCCGGGCGCATGTTGAAGATCAAGAACGGGTGCAAAAAAACGGAGACCGCCCGAATTCAAGGGATGGGGTTGTTGTTGAAAACAATGAGCGCCGCAATCAGGCCTACTCGGCATTTGTCCAGCACCGGCTCATTTTCGGAAACGTGACGGTCACGCCGGGCCTCCGAATTGAGCACGTGAAATATCAACGCACGAACCGGCTTCTGCCCGTAAACGGCAAAACCCAACTGACGCAGATGGTGCCCGGGCTGGGAGTTTCCTATAGCACTGGTAAACTAACTTTGTTTGCAGGAGTACATCGCGGCTTTGCCCCACCCCGCACCGAAGACATAATCAACAATACGACTGGAGGCAGCATCGATCTCTATCCTGAGTTGAGTTGGAACTACGAGGCAGGGATGCGCGCGAGACCACATGCCGCCCTCCAACTCGAGGCGACTTTCTTCCGTATGGATTACGAGAATCAAATTGTCCCGGCCAGCCTCGCTGGTGGTATCGGCTCCACCTTCACAAACGGAGGTCAGACACTGCATCAGGGGCTTGAATTCTCGGCTGCTTTGGATACTGCGACACTGCTTAGACGCCCCTACAACATCTATCTCCGAACGGCTTATACGCTTCTACCTGCCGCCGAGTTTCGCGGCCTTCGGTTCAGCAGTGTGCCCGGCTTTAGCACTACCAGCGTAACTGGCAACCGACTTCCCTACGCGCCCAAGCATCTACTGAATGCCAGCATAGGCTATGCCCATTCAAATGGCATCGATACTTTCCTGGAAGCGGTCTATGTTGGCTCTCAGTTTAGTGAGGATCTGAACCGCATAGATCCGATCACCCCCAATGGGCAAACCGGACTCATTCCCAGCTATACTATCTGGAACGCGACGGCCAACTACAAGTTAGAAAAACTTCGGACCACGCTGTTTGTGACCGCGAAGAATTTTTTCAACCACCTTTACATTGCTGACCGCTCGCGCGGTTTGCTGCCAGGACCTCCGCGGGGAATGCAAGCGGGATTTAAGTTTGAGTTCTAGCCGCCTCCGAATGAAGCGCAGAACCCGCGAATTCTTGACTATCTCATCGTTCCGACTGCGCGGCTAATTCCGATCTCCCAGAACGTAGGTTATAATCTTATTCCCCCCAATCGAACAATCATTATTTGAGTTAGCGCGCATACTGGCGTCGTGAAGGGAAGCACATCATTAATGGACGCAAAGAACCTTGAACATTTTCGCAACCTTCTAGTCTCACAGCTCCCACAACTTACTGAACATATTCGGGAAGATCAGGCAGCCGCGCTCGAGTTGTCGGATGACGGAGTGAAAGACAGCAGTGATCTTTCAATGATGGACGTCAATAAAGAGCTCGCCCTGCGCCTTGGCGAACGCGAGTCGCAGATGGTTGCTGATATTGATCAAGCGCTCTTACGAATTGAAGAAGGAAGTTACGGCATATGCGGTCGTTGCAGTAGACAAATCGATGAACGCCGGCTCGAAGTCTTGCCCACTGCCAGATACTGCGCGGACTGCCAAACGGCCATCGAAGCCGCCAATGGAGACAACGAAACATCCACACTTTAGGAAAATGCAGAATAATGCCGCAGATGATTCTGGCTGCTAGAGTGTATGTAAACTCCGGTTTTGAAATCACGCCTTTGGATGAGCTTTGTCGTAGACCTTAATTAGTTTCTCCATCGAGACGTGCGTGTAGATTTGAGTCGATGAGAGACGCGCGTGGCCTAGTAGCTCTTGAATGTCGCGCAAATCCGCTCCACTGTCGAGCAGATGAGTCGCAAATGAATGGCGCAGGGCGTGAGGGCTGATGTCGTGCATCCCGGCGCAGATGCGAATGTATTTCTCCACCATCCTGCCAACCGACCGCGCTGTGATTCTCGTACCCTGGTAGTTCAGAAATACCGCTTCAGGCTCGCGCTCGGAGACTGCCGCGTTGTTGAGAAATCGATCGCGTGCGCCCAAATAGACCTTCAACGCTTCGCTCGCCGGGTCGCCGAAAGGGACGATGCGCTCCTTCCGTCGTTTGCCGGTCACGCGAATCAATTTATTCTTGAAGTCCATGTCGGACAGATCCATTTTTGTAAGTTCCGAGACGCGCACGCCAGTTGCATACATCAATTCCAGCATGGCCCGGTCGCGCTTGCCCAAATCGGTTTCCGTGTCCGGCGTCTCGATGAACTTGATCGCTTCCTCGATGGAGAGATGTTGCGGCAACTTTTTTTCAAGGCGCGGCGTCGAGACGAGCTTCGCCGGATTAAGCTCGATCACGCCCTCTCGCACCAGAAACTGGAAGAAGGTGCGGATGGCCGCAAGCTTACGAGCCACCGAAGCTTTTTTCTTTTGGGCCGAATGAAGAGTGGAAAGCCATTCACGAATCGTGATGTGATCGATTTCATGGATGTCGGGTGCGTTCCTCTTCCCCGAACGTCGATCAGCAGGAGCAAGATAATCGAGAAACTGGCTAAGGTCGCTCCGGTAATTGCGTAGGGTGTGTTCGCTCACGTTGCGCTCGTAACGCAGGTGGTCGAAGAACTGGGCTAAAAGCTGCTCCATAAGATTCAGGAAGAACGATCTAGCCGCGGATTACGCGGATGAACGCGGATCAGAACAGGTCAAATACATTATTCGCGGAATTTTCCGCTGATTTCGCAGGCCTCCTCTTACTAAGGATGTCATTTACTTTTCAGATCTGCGTTCATTCGCGTAAATCCGCGGCTAATTCTTCATTTCAGACTGTGCCTACCAGTCACCCGTGCCGATGCTAGACCTCTTCCGAGAATAGTAAACCTTGCGGGCACGCACGCGAACATCTTTGCGGGATTTTACCTGCAGGTCGATGACGTGATAGCGGCCATCCCGTTGCGTCTCCGATTGGTAGTAACTTAAGACGTATTGCTGTGCTAGATCAGAGGCCACTTGCTTGAACGCTGTCTCAAGGTCAGAGGTTGTCTTGGGAATGAAGGCAGCTCCACCGGTCTGCACTGCTAACTGCTCCATGCGTCGCTCAGCGGCAAGGGCGCGCAGATTTGCGCCTTCATATAGTCCAGTCTGAACTACGAAAACCTGACAATCGTCTGAAAGGACCCGCCGAAGGGTCGTTTCAAAGTCGGAGCGGCTGGTAGTCTCAATACCGTCCGAAACTATGACAATAACTCTCCGTCCCAGATAGGGCCTCAGGTAAGCAGCAGCATCAATAATTGCGTCGAAGAGTGAGGTTCCACCTTCCGGCTTGCCGAAGCCCGAGATCGTCGCTTCAAGCCTCCGTATATCGCTCGTCATGGGTTGCGCGAGATAGGGATCCGTCTCAACGGAGTATATGGCCGCCCCATCGGAGGGGCGCATTACTTTGCGAAAGAACTGTATGGCAGCTTGCTTCTCAAACTCGCGCGCAAGAAGGGTGCTGCCACTGTTATCGAAGAGCATAGCCATCCGGACAGGTAACTCCGCGCGAGTAATATCGCTTATTGACTTAAGCTGACCATCAACCGATAACTCAAAATCCTCAAGCTTCAAACCGCTGACCGCATGACCTCTGGTGTCGATTACCGAGGCCGGGATCGGAACCAGGTTCGATGAGACGCGTATGACGTCCGCTGGATCAACGTCGCCGCCCGCTTCACTCTGCGAGCCAGGTGGACGGATTGGAGCTGGAGACTTTTGTGAGGTGGGTGGCCAACCCGGCTGGGCGATGGGACCTTGCGGGGGCTTCGTCTTCGGCTTGGGGTCTTTAAGCCGTCCCGACTGTGCGGCGACGCTCGCTGACAATACCGCCGCGAACGTTAGGGCAACTGTAATGAATAAGAGCTTGATGAATGACTCCGCGTGTCCTCGCCGGCGGGCCGAAGTCACGGCGTCGCCTGCAATGCTGCCACTTGATGCTTTGTTTCTAGAAGCCAAGCGTTCCACTCTTTCAGGGCCAATTCAACCTGGAATTGATGGCAGTCACGCTTTCTACGAAAGCGGCGTCTATCTTGTTCATCTAACGGCTGCAGCAGGGCGAAAGTAATATTAACAGGCTGGAAATTTTTGGTATTCGCGTTTGCGACATAGCGCGCCAGCGCTCCGGTGGCGCTTCGAGGTGGCGCTTCAACCAGGGTCTGGCTGGATGCGAGTCTTGCTGCATTCACTCCCGCCAACCATCCCATCGCGACCGATTCAACATAACCCTCAACTCCGGTTATCTGCCCGGCGAAAAAAACGTCCGGTCGTTCACGCATCTGCATCGTTGGCCTGAGCACACGTGGTGAACAGATGTAAGTATTGCGATGGATTTGTCCAAACTGCAAGAACTCGGCATTTTCCATCCCAGGAATCAACCGCAAAACTCTTGCCTGCTCTCCGTAGCGTAGATGATTCTGGAAGCCAACAAGGCTGTACGCGTCAGCCATTAAATTTTCTTGCCGCAACTGCACGGCCGCATAGGGCTCCCGGCCTGTACGCGGATCCACAAGTCCCACCGGTTTCATTGGCCCATAGCGCAGTGTGTCAACACCTCGTCGTGCCAACTCTTCTATGGGCAGACACGATTCAAACCAGCGCGTTTCTTCAAAACGCTGCAGCGGAACGCTCTTCGCCTCAATCAGCGCTTGATAAAATACGGCATATTGCTCGCGGTCGAACGGGCAGTTAAGATAATCGTCGCCACCCTTACCGTAACGAGCAGCAGGGAATGCAATCGAACTATCAACTGAATCGGCAGAGACTATCGGCGCGATGGCATCGTAGAAATAAAGCTGATCGTTGCCGGTGATTTTCATGATCTCGGCCGTGAGCGCCTCGGAGGAGAGCGGCCCTGTCGCGATGATCACGATTGCGTCTTCAGGAACTCGGGTAACTTCTTCGCGCACCAACTCAATACTCGATTCGCCTTCAATTCTTTCTGTGATGTACTCAGCAAACAACTGGCGATCGACGGCGAGGGCAGCTCCCGCAGGCACGCGGGTGGCCGCTGCGGCCTCCATCACCAGAGACTCGGCTCGTCGCAATTCCTCCTTGAGTAAGTAAGGAGCAGTGCCTGGCTCGTCAGATTTCAGTGAGTTTGAGCAGACAATTTCGGCCAGCTTATCCGTTCGATGGGCTGGAGTTTGAGAGACGGGTCGCATTTCGAACAGACGCACATGCGCTCCAGCGCGCGCCGCTTGCCAAGCTGCCTCTACTCC
>JBPCMM010000152.1:0-8222 GCA_051002255.1 Pyrinomonadaceae bacterium | reverse complement strand
GAAATCGGAGAACAGGCCTACGAGCAAAAATACAAAGAGCGCCGGTTAAAGACCATGAAAAAGCAAGCACTTGCACTCGGCTACCAACTGATCCCGGCCGCGTGAGTTTCTAGTGAGGAAGGGTGGCTTGCCCCCGCTCGAGCGCCAACGGCGCGACTGGTTTCTTCAGGTTTCAACTTACAGCCCCACCGCTCGGGCCTGAGTTTTCAGTTAAGTGCATCATAAGTTGAGAATATGGTAACTAAGACTAGGGCGGCGTGGTCGTTGGGTGTGGGCGCTCTTGCGCTCTTCTTTTTATGCTCAGCCTGCACAACTATCGCTGGCGATTGTGGCAATGAAGTCTTCACTCTCTAGTTTACTTGATGGCAACAAGCTCGGCTTCGGCCTCCCTTTTTGCGGCCGCGCCTTCGGCCAGGAGTTTTTCCGTTTCCATGACGAAGGCTTCAACAATGTCTTCGCCGGCAACCTTCCGCAGCGGCACTCCGTCTTTAAATATCATTCCTACCCCGCGACCAAACGTCACTCCCAGTTGCGAATCGTGCGCCTCACCTGGTCCGTTCACCGCGCAGCCCATAATCGAAAGGTGTAGCGGTTCTTCAACGTGAGCCAGACGACGCTCGATCTCGGTCACGATTTCCACAAAATTATCTACGTCGAGCCGGCCGCAGGTGGGACAGGCCACAACCGTGACACCACGCGTGCGTAGCTCAAGCGATTTCAGAATTTCCCAGGCAACGCGGACTTCCTCTTCCGGCTCGGCGGCAAGCGACACACGAATTGTGTCGCCGATGCCTTCGTGCAGCAAAATGCCTAGGCCGATGGCGGATTTGACTGTGCCGGTGAAAGCAGTGCCTGCTTCGGTAACGCCCAGGTGGAAAGGGTAATCCACTTTTTGAGCGAGCAACCGATAGGCGTCGACTGTGCGATGCACGTCGGAAGCTTTGAGCGAAATTATCGTGTCAGTGAATCCGAGGTCTTCGAGGATCTGGATGTGGCGAAGCGCGGACTCAACCATCGCTTCCGGCGTCGCAGTGCCGTACTTTTTCAGTAGATCCTTTTCCAGCGAGCCGCCATTCACGCCAATCCTAATCGGAACCTTTTGCGCTTGCGCGGCACGTACGACCTCGGCGATCCGTTCGTGCTTCCCGATGTTGCCGGGGTTCAATCGAAGTTTGTCGATACCCGCATCCAGAGCCATCAAGGCAAGTTTGTAATGGAAGTGGATATCAGCAACGATCGGCACATCCGGTACGCGCTTGCGGATCTCTTTCAGCGCCACGGCGGCATCATTGTCAGGCACAGCCAGTCGCACAATCTCGCATCCGGCGCTGACCATTTCCTCTATTTGTGCCACGGTGGCGCCCACGTCCGCGGTGTCGGTTTTGGTCATGGACTGAACCACGACCGGCGCGCCGCCACCGATCTGTACGTTTTTTACTTTTACTGGTCGAGACTTTCGCATATCAAGTTCGTCCAAAGTTTCACGTCCAAGGTCCAAAGTCTTTTTCCCCAAACCGGACGTGGGACATTGGACATTGGACGTTGGAAATCTTATTTAGCCGGTTCCGTCGCAGCCGGTTTACTGTTGCTGGACCCGCGCGAAAACAACTTTACGACGTCATTGGAAATGACAAAGACCATCAACAGGATGACCATCACAAAACCAACTTGCTGAATGCGCTCGCGCACCGTCATTGATAACTTAAGGCCAATCGTTCCCAGCAGCCCTTCGAGCAAGAGTAGGAATATAGCCCCGCCATCCAGTACGGGGATCGGTAACAAATTGAAGATGCCAAGGTTAAGGCTGAGGAACCCGAGCATGCCAAATAGCCCGGCCCAACCAAGCCTTTCAACCGATGCCGCAGCAGCGTTGTAGATTCCGATCGGTCCGGAAAGGGTGTTCCTGGCCGAGCGCTGGCCGGTGACTACTTGCCCCAGCGCTTTGCCCGTCAAACGGAGAATCTCCAAATTGCTGTTGACTGCGTAGCTCGCTGCCGCAACCAAACCGGCTCGCTGCAACGGAATTTCCTCGTCGGGACGAAAACCTAATCGCTCCCGTCCATCCTGAAGCTTGCGAGCCGTAGCGGTTATATCTTTCTGTTGCCCAGCCCGGTTGACCGCCAGTGTAATCGGCTGGCTCTTATGATCGCGGATGAACTGGGTCACCTGCTCCGCACTTCGAACTGGTTGGCCGTTCACTGCGAGAATACGATCGCCTGGCTGCAATCCCGCTTCAGCCGCCGGCGTGTTCGGCTCGATTTCGCGCACGAGAACAGGAACGTCGCCATAGTCAGGAACAAAATCCAGAAAGCCGGCAGTTTCTCCGTCCTCGGTGACCGCAGTCGGTGTGAGCGTGAGAGGTATACGCTCGCCATTACGTTGGACAACTAGCGGCAAAGGCTGGCCGGGAGATAAAAGCGCGTCACCGCGGATAGTGTTCCATTTCGGGTTCTCGGTACCGTTGAATGAAACTATTCGATCACCGGGCCTCAATCCCGCCGCCTCGGCAGCACCTCCCCGGCCGATAGCACTTACTACCGGTGCGGGTGTTGCGGGAACTCCGTACATGAGGGCACCGGCAAACGGTATTGCTAGTGCGGTGATGATATTCATCACGGGACCGGCCAACGCCACCAAAATCCTCTGCCAACGCGGACGAAGATTGAACCGTTCATGCTCGGGGATATCGGTGGCCCCGGCGCCTTCGATTGGTGCGTTTGACTCGTCCCCACCGAGTTTCACGTAGCCCCCGAGCGGAATTGCCGAGACACGATAGTCAGTTTGTCCCCACTTCCTGCCAAACAAGCGCGGACCAAATCCCACTGAGAATGTCTCGACGCGGATTCTGAGTAGCTTGGCCACGATAAAATGACCAAACTCATGCAGAACTACAGCTGTGCCAAGGATGAATATGAAGGCTAAAATATTGATAATCATTAATCTATGTCTCTTTTCATTCTATCTCAGGGAAATTAGGTGCGTTTAGCATCCCCATCCCTAGATATTGGGTTGCCATCAGGAGTGTACGTGGGCTGGGGAGGGCGCGTCAAACAGACTGTCCGGCCAATAGATCTGAAGGTTTTGCTAACTTTTCTATTTCCAAATTAGCGGCCAAGCGCGCCTCTCGGTCAGTATGGAGAACGGTTTCGAGATCGAGGGCAGGTTGAGTCGTATGTTGATCCATTGCCAACTCTATTACGCGAGGAATATCAGTCAGGCATATGCGCTCCTCAATAAACGCTCTCACGGCTTCTTCATTGGCAGCGTTCAGCACTGTGGGAAGCGTGCCGCCTCTGCGTAGCGCTCGGTAGGCAAGGGCAATGCAGGGAAAACGATCGGGGTCGGGGGCCTCAAAATGGAGTGTGGCCAGCGAGGTCAGGTCGAGTGGAGGCAGTTCGCATGAGTGCCGTTCCGGATACGTCAGCGCATATTGGATCGCATGACGCATGTCGGTGACTCCCATCTGAGCTATCACCGAGCCGTCTATGAGCTCGATCATGGAATGTATTACTGATTCCGGATGAACGACGATTCCAATCTGATCGGCTTCGAAGCCAAAGAGCCAATGCGCCTCGATCACCTCCAGTCCTTTATTCATTAGGGTCGCCGAGTCAATGGTGATCTTGTCTCCCATGTTCCAGGTTGGATGACGCAAAGCATCCGATACACTGGCTTCTCGCATTTGGCTCTTGTTCTTGGTGCGAAAGGGACCACCCGAGGCGGTTAGCATTATGCGTCGAACTTCGTGGCGCTTTTCTCCCCTAAGGCACTGATGCAACGCATTGTGTTCGGAGTCGACCGGTAATAGCTCCGCGCCGGAAGCCCTGGCAGCGCGAGTCATCAACTCGCCGGCCATAACCAGCGTTTCCTTGTTGGCCAGTGCGACGCGTTTACCCGCCTCGAGTGACCGTAAAGTTGGTACGAAACCAACGGCGCCGACGGTAGCTGAAACAACCGTCTCTGCCTGCGGATGTGTGGCCACTTCCACTAGGCCGGCTTCCCCAATCACGATTTGCGGAAGATCGAGATTTCTTTCAAAAAGCTGGGCACGTAAATCGTGAGCGGCGGTTTCCGTTTCAACAGAAACCAGTTCCGGCAAGTGGCGAGCAATCTGGTCGGCCAGCGTGCTTACATTACGACCCGCGCCCAGAGCAACGACACGAAAACGATCGCTGCCGAATGCTTCGACAACTCGCAGCGTGTTGCAGCCGATCGAGCCCGTCGAACCGAGGATAGCAATACCGGTGGGTTTCATTTTAAACGATCAGGAAGGAAATAGGCCTTCACACTGTGAAGATAATTGGCCACAGATTTAACACGGACTGCCAGGGATAAGATCACGAATGGATTTTTGCTTTTGCTCTGTGTTCATCTGCGTTCATCTGTGGCCGCTATGCTCAGCCACTGAAATAGACGCGACCGAAATAGTAGATGACTGGTGCGTTGAAGAGCAAGCTATCGAGACGATCGAGTAAACCACCATGCCCGGGTAGTATGTTCGCCGCGTCCTTTGCACCCGCACTTCGTTTGAGTGCGCTCTCGGTCAGGTCACCAAGAATACCGACTACTGTCATCACTGCCGCCAGGGGAAGGGCTAGCTTCAGCGGTAACTCTTTGAAAAACCAGAAATGAGCAATCGTGGCCATCAGCAGACCGGCTAGCAGTCCTCCGGCAACCCCTTCCCAGGTCTTTGCCGGGCTAATCGAGGGCGCCAGCTTATGTTTGCCGAATGCCCTGCCGACGTAGTATGCACCTGTATCCGAGCCCATAAGGACTAGAAAAAAGAAGCACAAGAGATCCGCGGAGAGAGCCTGGGTAAATCCCGTGCGCACTGCCACCAGGTGGCCGCCAAGCAAAACTACGTAGAGGACGCCAAGAATCGTCGCCCCGGTTGAGGCGACCATTTTGTCAAAAGGTGCACCGCGCAAAGTGGCTGCGATCAGTGTCGCTACGGTAAACACAATCAAGATGAGCGGGATCATTTGCATCATCAATAAATCAGACCTTGGGGCGGGGTCGTTGAAGTAAAAGACGGTGAATAACGCAGCTGCAGCAAGATAACCGATGGCCGCGTCAGGCTTCAGATCTCGTCGCTTCGCCAGTACATAAAACTCAAACAGGCCCGCCACCATCGCAGCAGCGGCGAGAACAACGAATACCGGTTGCAGCCAGGAAATGAGGATGGAAGCGATAAGAAAAGGCAGGACGATGACGGCCGTGATGATGCGAGACATTCGAGATTCAGATTTTAGATTTTTGATTTTTGATTTTTGATCGAAATGCCGCGTCGAGTGTAATAGAGATGACGCTAAACTCCTGACTCATGGAACTAATTCTCGGTCTCAATTGAATTCCAATCGCAAATCAAAAATCTAAAATCACTTGATGTTAGCCACGAGTTTTAGCCCGCCGAAGCGACGATCGCGTCGCTGATAGTCGACGATGGCTTCGAGCAAGTGGACGCGGCGAAAGTCTGGCCAGAGGGTGTCAGTCACATAGATTTCGCTATAAGCAGCCTGCCACAGCAGAAAGTTGGAGATGCGCAATTCGCCGCTGGTACGCACCAGCAAATCCAGGTCAGGTAGATTGCGCGTGTAGAGTTCATTCGCAATGCGCTCTTCTGTTAACTCGTCCGGGGGGTTACCTTCATCAAGCAGCCGCCGCACGGCAGCGCGGCAGGCATCGATAATTTCGGCTCGGCCACCATAATTCAAAGCCACCGTCAATACCATTCCTTTGTTTTTCTCAGTTCTCTCGGTAGCTTTCACAATCTCACGGCGCACGGTGTCCGCAAGCGCGCCCGTTCGGCCGATGGTTTGAAACTTGATGTTCTGCCGGTCGATCTCGTCGAGCTCGAGACGAAGATAACGTCGCAACATCCGCATCAGGGCATCAACTTCATAGCGCGGTCGCTTCCAGTTTTCAGTGGAAAAAGCGTAGAGCGTGAGGGCCCCTAAGCCGAGTCGCGCACCTGTGTCGACCGCCGCGCGAACGGCTTCGACTCCGGCGCGGTGTCCGGCAATCCGCGGCTGGCCGCGCTGCGCTGCCCAGCGTCCGTTGCCATCCATAATGATCGCTACATGGCGAGGCAAACGGTCCCAGGCAATTGATGACAGCAGTATCTCCTCGCGGGTTCCAGGCGTTACGACTTTAGCAAAATCAGAAAGCATTAGACTTCAATCAATGGAAACAGGTCGCTCACATTCTTGCCCTCAACGGTGAAACGTGTCAATTAATGGTTCGAATGTGAATACTCAAGTCAGGCTAATTTGCAGTCAGGAAGGCGGACCCTGTGCCCGCTCTTACGTTGAAAACACAAATCGTTTAGACAACAACTCTTTATTCTCATCCTCCAAAGAGTTTCCACACATCGCTCGCAAGGGTCGAACCCCAATCTCCCAGGCATTGCTAAGTGGCTTTCAAGCTTGAGGCGGGGACAAGGTCCGCCTTCCTTCCCTGCAAATTATCGTAGGTCCTTTGTGGGTTTTTACACAGCCTCCACCGCTCGCAGTTCTGTGTTGAGCTATTCACCCGCGCCCAGCTCACTCATAACGAACCGATAATAGCGTCAGTCCGCACGCGGGTGCGGTTGCTCCGACCAGCGAACGATCACCCTGCTCAATTGCGCGTTCAATATGTTTCTTGCCCATCTCGCCACGGCCAGCAGCGAGCAGGGTGCCCACGATTGAACGCACCATGTAGCGCAGAAACCCGTCGGCACTGGCCTTGATCTCGACCATTGGCTCGCCTAAGCGTTCGTCTGAGCGCTCAGAGACTTCCAGGTGACTAATGGTGCGTGTCCTGCTATCGGTGTCCGATTGTGCCGCCGAGAAAGCAGTCCAGTCATGAGTGCCAGGAAACAAAGCGGCACATGCGTTCATGCTATCAAGATCAAGTGCGCGAGCCTCGTGATGCGCGTAGCGAAGCCAAAACGGGGACATCACCGGAGCCTTTACCACTCGGTAGAGGTAGGTTTTCTCCAGAGCTGAAAAGCGTGCGTGAAAGTCATCGCTGGCGATTCGCGCCTCCATGATACGCAGGTCTTTGCCCACGTTTCCATTGATTGCCGCGCGAAGCCTTTCGGGAGTTATCTCTCGCTCTACTCGAACGCTGGCCACCTGCCCTTGGGCGTGAACGCCTGCATCGGTTCTGCCGGATCCGTGAACTATCACGTCGCGGCCATCAATCAACGTCAGCGCGCGGGTTAACTCTCCCTGGACCGTGCGCAGGTCATCCTGGGTCTGCCAGCCATGAAAATCTGTGCCATCGTATTGAAGGGTGAGCTTGAAATTCATTGGTTGGTCAGTAGGCAGTTGTCAGTAGTCAGTTGTCAGTTGTCAGTACTTTGAGCTTTGAGCTTTGTACTTTGAACTCGGTGCTTGCAGAATCCACAGAAATTCAAATCACAAAGAACAAAGTACAAAGCTAAAAGTACTGACAACTGACAACTGACTACCTCCCCCTGCTTCCCGGCTTGATCGCGGCTTCGCCTCGTTTGCACAGCTCGCAAATTGAAGGGTCAACGGAGGGCACATTGAGCGTCGCGAGCGCGATACGCGGCACGCCCACATCGGCGTCGCCCGCTGAACGATCGATGATTGAAGCCGCCGCCACAACCTTTGCACCTGCGCTTTGCAAAGCATTCACCGTGTCGCGCGTTGAACCGCCTGTGGTTACCACGTCCTCAACAACTAGCGTTCTCTCGCCGGGCGACACTGAAAACCCGCGTCTTAGAGTCATCTCGCCATTCTCGCGCTCGGTCCAGATGAATCGCGCGCCCAGCTGTCGGGCGACCTCGTGTCCGATGACGATCCCCCCAATTGCCGGAGAAGCCACAAGCTGAATATTGTCCTGCTTGAAATGTTCGGCGATGGACCGACCAAATCTTTCAGCTTCCGTTGGGTGCTGCAGCACGAGGGCACATTGCAAGTAGTTAGCGCTATGAAGCCCGCTGCTTAGAACAAAGTGGCCTTCAAGCAGAGCCCCCGTCGCTCTGAATCTCTCAATCACATCTTCGGTTCGCACAATCTTTTCCTCAATCGAAAACATAAATGCGTGCTACAATCGCAGCCCGATGGCTCCGTATCCAAACCTGGTATCCGACTCAACTCTGGTTCAAGAAACAATCGACTTGTTGCGCGACTGTGGAGGACGCGCCAACGCAGCTGAAATCGTCGATGCGGTTTTTAAGGTCTCCCACATCGACGATGAACTGGCAGGCC
>JBPCMM010000151.1:0-9615 GCA_051002255.1 Pyrinomonadaceae bacterium | reverse complement strand
GATCCAACACTCAACGCCCAATAAAACCGCAATCAAAGCGAATTGAGTTTTCGATCCGGTCGCTACCGCTCGCGGTTCTGTAGTGGGCGACGACGTTGCCCCTTGAAGTTGTTCCCAATCGGGGCTTGCCCTGACACACAGCCTATCTGTCATTCCGCGTGCGGCAGAGCCGCTGCAAATCGAACCATTACTTTACCTTTCCTGGATTCCCTTAGCCACGTTCTTTCGCTACAATGCCAAAATCGCAGTCGACTTAATGGCTAAGCGAACTTTCCAAACTCTGCAGCTGCTCTCCGCCGCGCTTGTGATCCTCAGCGCGGCGATTTTCACTTGCGTTGAAGCGCAACTACTCAAGCTGATGCAACCAGTAGTCACGCGCCCTCTGGATTTCCCAGCCCAACAGTTGCCCGAACCAACTACCAAAAAACAGAATAACCGCCCCGGGCAGTCATCCCACCCTGTTGAGATCCCGGAAGATTCCAAGGCCTCGGCGGCACCCGTGACGTATTCCTATGAATTCTCACAGCCGGACTTTTACGTCCGGCACATCGTGATCGAACACGACGCCGACGGCCGCGGGAAAATTACCTTTGAGCGGCTGAATGAAGAGACTTCGGTGGTGGAAACCATCGGATTGTCGCCCTCTGTCCTGAGTCGACTGAAAGAATTGTGGCAGGCGTTGAGATTCTTGGAATCGCAGGAAGACTATCAAGCCCACAGGCAGTTTCCTCACCTGGGTACCATGCGAATAGGAATGGCCCAGGGCACCCGCAAACGGACGGCCGAGTTTAATTGGAGCAACAACAAGAGCGCATCGGCGCTTGTGACTGAGTATCGACGCGTCGCGGATCAGGCAATTTTCGTGTTCGACATGTCTGTGGCACGCGAGAACCAGCCGCTTAATGCTCCCAAGTTAATGGATTATCTGGAGTCGGCAATGAAAAGAAACTGGCTTTCGGACCCTCAGCAATTGATCCCTTTACTAAAAGAGATCAGCACCGACGACCACCTGCCGCTTATCGCCCGCAACCACGCAGTGCGTTTGTTGAAGAAGCTCGAGAAATAGAACTCCCAAGTCGTGGCTACTGGCTGCGGCCCGCAAGGCAGTGCGGGAGGGCTTTGCATTTTCTGATGACATCAATACCAATATAAATGCAGAGGGTGGGCGCAACAGAAAGTAAAATGCTTAAGCCCAATTTCATCTTGCAGGGTAGATACCGCGTCATTCGACAACTCGGGCGAGGTGGAATGGGGGCGCACCCAATAGGGGCCAGCGGCGGGCACCATAGGCCAGTGCTCCCGGCTACCAGATCTCTTGCACGTTGAAAGTGAAGCCCGCCAATTCTGGTTCGGCAGAAACGGTCTCGGGGTTGTCCAGAATCTCCACAGGCTGGTTGGGGCGATAGATGTAGACTCGCTTGGACGCGGGATCGATAAGCCAGGCGAGTTCCACGCCATTCCGCATGTAATCGAGCATCTTCTCCTCCAAGACTGGCCAACGATCGCTAGCAGATCGCAGCTCGACCACAAAGTCGGGCACGATGGCAGCAAACCCAGCCTGTTCTTCCTGACTCAGTCTTCCTACTTTTTCACGGCGAATCCACGAAGCATCAGGGGAACGCTTCGACCCATCTGGCAAGGTAAAAAGGGTGGACGAATCAAACGACAAGCCAGAGCCGTCTTTCTCTGTCCATTCCAAAAGGCGGCCGGTGATTTTGCTGTTGCGCCATCCGGTTTTCATTCCCGTGGGAGGCATGATTATTAGTTCCCCTTTTGAGGTGAGTTCAATTCGGAGGTCGGGGTTATCCTGGCACAATTTCTCGAACTGCTCGTCGGTCAAGCCCACGGATTGCACCTTGAGCGCGAGAACCGCAGGTGCAGATGGTTCAGCTGTTATTGGTTGGTGAGACATATCGATTCCTCAGATTCTAGACGAGCAAGAGCGTTGCCGCAAACGGATTGCTATCCGCGCCCATGACATCAAATTGTTATCCTATTTCTGCAGTTGCCCGAATGACGGCGCCATAGTAGGCTGCTGAAAAACTAAGAACGATCCACGAAATGACACGAAGCGGCACGAAAAGGGACCCTTAGTTCGAGTCATTTTCGGGTGATTTCGTGGATCGGCTAAATCTATGTATGGCCCACCCCCTTTTTTATCAGCCCGCTAGAAAGCAAGGTGCGCCAGTTTGCAGAACTCCAGCACTCGATTCTCAGCCCAAAAGAGATCGGCGTCCGCTGGGGACCGTTTGGCGGCGATAAATGCGACGTGGCCGCCACGTTCGGGTCCCAGTAGGAGAATGTATGGATTGGCGCCGACCGAAGGATCGCACAGTGGCGCGAAGGGAATAAATGGATCATCCTGCGCGTGAATGATCAGTGTGGGCACTCTGATCGTGTCCATGACTCGGAGGGCGCTGGCTTTGTCGTAATAGTCGGCGGCGTTGACAAACCCGTGGGCTACCGAAGTGAAGCGTTCGTCAAACTCCCTGATTGTGCGGATCAGTTGAAGGTCGTTGGTATCGTAAAGCTCCGGGTAAAGTCTACCTTTTAACCTGATGCGATCCTTCAGGCGGCGCACGAACTCTCGGTGGTAGATCCAGTTGGAACGTTGGCAAATCGAATTGCCGCTGGCAGCAAGATCGACCGATGGTGAGATGGCGCACACGGCAATGATTTCTTTGGGCGAGTGCTCGCCGTCTTCTCCTGCGAGTTTGAGCACCATGTTTCCTCCCAGTGAGAATCCGATGAGGAATAGTCTACGCAAGCCATCGCGTTCGATCAGTTCCTTGACGATGGCGCGCAGGTCCTCGCTGAGTCCCCCATGGTAAAGCGTTGGAGTCAGGTGTTCCGTGCCGCCGCAGTTACGAAGGTTCATTCGCACGACGTTGAAACCGGCCCGAAAAGCTTTCTGAGCAGTAGCGAGCATGTAAACTGCCTCGCTCGAACCCTCAATTCCGTGCCAGAGGACAACAGTCGGATGTCCCGCGCGATTATCGTGCCAGCGACAATGAGCAAGGACCTGGGTATTCGAGGCGACTTCAAATAGACGTTTCTCATCGCCGGGCGCCCGGAGTCGAAAGCGCCGCGGCCAGGCAAAACTGGCCAACGTCTGGGCATGACCGCCGCGGAAAACCGGATGCGGTTCGAAGGGTTTGCCTGCGAAAATCTGAGCCACCTCTGAGAGAAAAACTTGGACCGTAGCGACGCTGAACCGCGAAACCGGCGCCGAACCCCTCTCGGTCGAACTCGAAACAAACATTAGCGGTTCCACCAGACTGAAATGTATCCGGTCTTCATGGGGTAAACTTATCCCTTCAAGTTACTTGGCTAACGGAGTTTAAGAGTTTAACCCACGACTGTGAAACATTAGAAACACGCTCAATCTCCGAGTACCTGGTTCAGTTTGATCATAGGCGGCAATGTCACTCAAGCACAGAACTAAGGAGCGGAGGTAGAGGCTGTGTGAAAATCCAAAAGGGCCCCCAGTAGTTTTGCGGGTCTTGAATCGTCCTTTGGGTACTATCAGGATTGATGAAAGCGAACAGATGGCGGGCGCGCACTAAGCACCATCTCATGATTGAAGTCTGGGAGGCTCTCGATTGCGAGTCGGTGGGTGCTGGCGAGCTAAAGCAAATTCAGGAAGTCATCAGGCAAAGATTCGGGGATGGGAGCTTGGATAGTCCGGCATCAATTGCGCGGATTCTCGCTGATGAAGGCGCGGTATTGCGTCATCCGGAAGTGTTGAGTCTGGATACTGAATGGCGCGAGCGGAAATTGTCGGCTTTAATCTCGTCGGACGAATTAAGCTTCTCAGGTCTGGCGCAGGCGTCAGCCTCCATTAAGAAGCTGGATACCATGCGCCGAAAGTTTGAGCAGAATAGCGAGCAACAGCAATTGCGTCGCCTGCGCGAGATGACTTTGAATTTCAAACAAGACGCGTTGGGGGTGGCGCGCAGCAAGACCGTCGCGAGGCAGAAGCGGCTGGAAGCCAAAGAGATTGCCCAGTGGCTAACTGTCTGGCTTCAATCGCCCGACATCTTTGACGATTGGCTCAGTCTCCGACAACGCTCACCTGAGTTTATCCAACTCACATCATGAGTGTGAAACTACTCTTCTTCTTCACCGCCTCGAATTCGTCCTTCGGCTCGCGATTGCTCGACAATCTTATGAGAAAGATTGCCGGGGACCGGATCGTAATGCGAAAACTGCATGTGGAATGAGCCGCGCGCACCCGTTATTGAATTCAGCGTTGACTGGTAGTTGAGCATCTCCGACATCGGGACCTGAGCTTTGATCACTTGCTGCTTGCCGCTGGCCTCCATTCCCTGGACGCGGCCGCGACGCGAGTTTAGATCGCCCATGATATCGCCGCTGTTTTCCTGTGGCGCAAGGATCTCTACGTCCATTATTGGTTCGAGTATCGATGGCTTTACTTTTTCCATGGCGGCGCGAAAGGCCTTACGACCGGCCGCACGGAAGGAGTGCTCGTCGGAGTCGACGTTGTGATACGAGCCATCAATTAACTGAACCTTGAAATCCACTAGGGGATAGCCCGCAATTGCTCCAGACTGCGCCGCTTCGACGATTCCTTTTTCAATTGCCGGCCGAAACTGCTGCGGCACAGCGCCACCGAAAATCTTGTCCTCGAAGACGAACCCGCCGCCACGTGGAAGAGGCTCGAAGACAACCTTGCAATCGCCAAATTGTCCCCGACCGCCGGTCTGTTTCTTGTGACGGCCCTGAACCTCGGCGCGCTGCGTAATGGTTTCCTTGTAAGGTACTTTGGGCGGATGAAGCGTGACTTCGACGCTGTAACGCTTTCTAAGTTTCTCCACTACAGTCTCGACGTGGAGTTGACCTGAACCGGAGAGCAGAAACTCTTTCGTTTGCGAGTCACGGCTGAAATGTAGTGCTTGATCCTCTTCCAGAATCTTGTGCAGCGCTACGCTGATTTTCTCCTCGTCCTGACGCGATTTTGGCTCGATGGCAAAAGCGATGGCCGCTTCGGGATACTCAACCGGGGGATAGACTATCGGCGCCTGCTTGTCGCAGAGCGTGTCACCGCTTTGAGTCTCCTTCAGTTTAACGAACGCAATAATGTCGCCCGCATGGGCCTCAGGAACCTTGTCGAGTTGCTTACCCTGAACGACATGCAAAGCCCCGAGTCGTTCCATCGTTCCCCGGGTTGAATTCAAAGCGTTCGCATCCGTTTGCAGCCGACCGCTGATGATCTTCATGACGTTTATGCGGCCGGCAAAAGGGTCGGCCACCGTGCGGAAGCAGTAAGCCGAAAAGGGTTCACTGACACTGTAGCGGCGCGCAATCTTTGTTGCGTCCGGGCCGGAGTCCACGGGAAGTCCATACTCTGCTTCGTGGTGGGCGGGGTCGGGCGCGTAGTCGACGATACCGTTAAGTAAAGCACGCAATCCAACCAGCGTAGCACTTGAGACAGCGAACACCGGGCAAAGTTTGCTCCGAGCGATGGCCTTGTTGATATTAGGAATAATGTCGGCTTCCTCAAGTGTCCCTTGTTCGAAGTACTTCTCCATCAAAGCATCATCGGATTCGGCTACCAGCTCAACGAGTCGCTCTCTGGTTTTCTCAACCAACTCCCGTCCGTCGCTCGGGATATCAATCTCTTTAGCCTGACCGTCTGCCCCCAGTTCGTAGGCTTTCATATGAACAACATCCACCACACCGCGAAAGTCTTTCTCTCTTCCAATCGGCAACGTAAACGGAATAATTGCTCGGCTGAAAGTTCGCTGGGCGCTCTCTAGTGCTTTGCCAAAGTCTGAATGCTCCTTGTCGAGCTTGGTAACAACCATGATACGGGGCACGATAAACTCGTTTGCGTAAGCCCAGGTTTTCTCCGTTTGTACTTCGACCCCCTTAACAGCGTCAACGACGGCAACGGCACAATCAGCGACCCTCAGGCCCGGGCGAGCGTGGCTCACGAATGCGGCATATCCGGGGGTATCTATAAAATTGAGTTTGGTTTCCCGGTGGTCTAAATGAGCGAGTCCAATATTGAGGGTGATCTTGCGGGCGACGGAATCTTCTTCGTGGTCGGTGACCGTCGTGCCTTCATCCACTTTACCCCAACGAGGCGTTTCGCCGGCGACGTAGAGAAGGGAACTGATCAACTGCGTCTTCCCTGCGTCGCCATGTCCAATGACCGCAAGATTGCGGATGGCATCTGTCGAGTAGACTTTCATAAGTTAGTCCCTTTCCGGTGTGCGAATTTTGGCGAAGGATACCCATCCGCTACGGTTAAAGCCCGATTGGTTGGCAGGATGTGCTCCGGATTGAGGAGGTAATTTATCTGAGCGAGAAGGGTAAACGCAAGTTGAACCGAGAAGGGCCAGAGCATTGTTCTGAGCGCACCGGTAACGGTGCTTTCCTGGAAGCCGCTCGGCCACTCGACGTCTGCGCTCAACCGGCTTCTGTGGCCTTCAAGCGGCCCCGTTTTAGCCAACCGATCTCACGAAAAGCGCATCGAAAGGACGGACAAAAAGTTGATTGTTTTTTTGAGGAGAAAGAACCATGTTTTACCAAAAAGTGCTTTCATTCGTCGCTGCTTTGGCGGTGTTATTCGCTACCACGACCGCGACATTTGCAACCCGTACAGAAAATCACATCAGTGACAAGAAGAACGCGCGTATCTTGACGCCGCTGAATATTGCCATCCTCATACAGGATGATCTTATTTCTCAAGTGGGTAATGAGCTTGACATCACGCGCGACTTTATTCGGTCGTTGCCCGCTGGATCGCGAGTAATGACCGGTTATATCACCAGCGGTACTCTGCAAGTTCGTCAACCTTTTACGACGGACCTGGATACGGCCGCGCGTTCCTTGCGCATTCCGTTTGCCAGCCAAGCGGCGTCGCCGTTCAATCCTTATGTGGAAGTCAGCGAGGCTCTCCGCAGGTTTGATGTTGGTTGGAAGGGGACTAATGCCGTGCTCTTAATCTCGGACGGACTAGACACCTCGCGCGGGTTTGACTCGGGCGCTGCCGGCAACACGTTGGATCTCGACCGGGCGATCAAATATGCTAATGATCGCAACGTTGCTGTCTATTCGTTTTACGCGCCATCTGTGGGCCTGACGAGCCGAAGCCGGCTCGCAGCCAGCTACGGCCAAAGCTCACTTAACCGATTGGCAAAGGAGACGGGTGGAAAGGCCTTCTTCCAGGGCACCGGATTCGTGAGTTTCGATTCACACTTCCGGCGACTGAGAGAGGCGTTGAACGCACAATACGCTAACTAGGCACCAGCCTAACCTCAGGCATTTACGCCGCGAGAAATATGACGCTGTCGGAAGTAGTTTTCCGGCGGCGTTTGCATTCAGCATTGTGACCCGCATGTCCTCAAGACACGATCCACGAGACACACCGAGTGATACTAACAAGATTTCGTGTTGGTTCGATTTCGTGGATGCAATGTGTCCAACCCTTGCACAGCAAGTCAGAAACTGCGAACTTGTTTCATTGGGCACGAAACACAAAGAAAAGTGAAATTGGGACACCGCATCCGCCTTGGTCCGTGATAAGGCACGATGGTAAAGTTGCTATGACTCAGGAGAGAGAAGAAGCAAGATGCAAAAGGACATGTTAGGGGCGTACCCCTTACGGCGTTCGGGCTTGGCGCGTTGCTGTTCATCCTAAAACCGGCAGGAATAGGCACGAGCGACTCACTATCTGGTAGACAGGCAAAGTGCGCGAATATTGTCTCATCGTGGAGGGGGCCTTCCTCTCTGAATCTGAAGCCGAACATGCTTTGAGAGACCCGTTCATTGAAGATTGGGTCGAACAGACGGGGCACTTTCGAATCCACAACATGGATGAAATCCAGATTACGCCAGGCGTCACACTTGGCTCTCTCGGCGTGGTGATGCTTGAGGACCGCGTGTTCGAGATCGCCAGCGCAGATCCCGAGCACCCGCTGACTGAGCACAAAGCCAAGGGCGTTGGCGAAGCATTGCGCCGTCAGGACATGTTTGATGAGATCAAAGTGGAGCCGCGTGGCGAGGAATAAGGAAAGCCGGTAGTGTCACGTTCTGTAACCGCGCTGCTCAGTTCGGATGGCAGACGACTAACACGGCCCGGAACGTCCGATGCTTTAGCACTCAACCTTGAACTGATCCCGCAAGCTGAGGAAAATTGCAGGTTGGGAAGGTGGGCAAAGCGCAGCGCGCCCCCGCTCCAGCGTAGCGCATTTCGTTAGGCCACAAAAACCCTTTAATTCTTATGCTGACTCAGTTCGGCGTCTTGAAGAAAACTAAAGTTGAGGACGCTTCGCTGGAGCGGGGGCACGCTGCGCTTTGCCCACCTTCCCAACCTGCAAATTTGCCAAGGTTGGATAGCGGTCTCGGTGTTGAGTGGCGGCGGATCAGGAACGAGCGATGCACTACCAGCGGCACCTTTCCAGTTTCAGCCGAGTGGTCCGTCGCGAAAAAGAATACATCCACAAAGGCCTCCTGACTGGCGCTAGCCTTCTTACTAAGAGTACTGCCAATGCAAACTTCAAAAGCTCTGGACGGAACTTTTCTTAGCGGCCGCGTGTGCCTGGTCGTCGGCGACATTACAAAGCAGAGCGTCGACGTCATTGTGAATGCAGCCAATTCGACGCTTTTGGGTGGCGGCGGGGTTGATGGTGCAATTCATCACGGCGGTGGGCCAGCCATTCTGGAGGAGTGTCGGCAGATTCGGAGAAGGCACTATCCTGGGGGTCTCCCGACTGGTGAGGCCGTGATTACGCCCGCCGGGAATCTGCCTGCACAATTCGTCATTCACACTGTCGGGCCCATCTATGGTCGGCATGATGGACGCGAAGCAGAACTCCTGGCAGCCTGTTATAAGAACTCGTTGCAACTGGCTGTCCAAAACTCTCTGCACTCGATTGCTTTCCCGGCTATTTCCACGGGCGTCTACGGATATCCGCCGGCGGAGGCGGCCGCAGCAGCCTCCCGGGCAATTATGGAGTTTCTGGCGACGGACAATCTCCCAAATGAGGTGCGGCTGATCTTCTTTAAGCAAAGCGATATGGACATATTTCTGAGACATCACAAATTCAGATAACTGTAATCGAAGTCGCTCATTAAACGACTTTGAGTGCACTACCAGGGTGGTGTCATAGTTTGAGACATCCGATTGGTAAAGACGATCCACGAAATTACACGAACAAACACGAAAAACTATTTCGTGCGATTTAGTGTCGCCTTCGCGGATCGGTTTTTAACGAATCCCTGAGACTATGGCACGACGCACCATCCGTAATTGAAAAGTGATTAGAAGGAATTCCGAAAATCGAATGATGGAAACAACTGAAGTTATCAACGAGACAATTGTTATTGACAACAGCTCTTTGCCGCTTCCTCTGCGTTCCCTCGAGCAACTTTCCTGGAACTACTGGTGGAGTTGGTCAGCGGGCGGAACAAGTATCTTTCGCGATCTTGATCCGGATGTTTGGGAAGAGTGTGAGCATAATCCGCGACAGTTGCTTGCGAGAACGGGAGAATATCGTCTGATGCAGATGGCTACCGACTCCATCTACATCGAACGCGTGAGTATGCTGAGTGAACGCTTCCTACAATACATGGCGAGACCCCTGG
>JBPCMM010000150.1:0-7451 GCA_051002255.1 Pyrinomonadaceae bacterium | reverse complement strand
AAATGGCGTTGTCCAGGATTTCCTTAATATCGTCCATGCTCAACTCATGAACGAAACCCACCTGATTGGCGTCCATAAAGCAGGGGTCGCACATCATGTTGCAGCGATTAGTTAAGTCGACCGTCAGAACAGCACCGCGTCCATACTTGATTGTGCTGGTCCCATGGTTATGGAGCTTTTCGTCGTTATGCGCGTCGATATCCCGACCGGGAAACATCTTCTCGATGTGAGTAAGAAACTTCGAGTCGATGGCCATCATGTCTTCAAAGTGTCCATGGATCGGGCAGTCTTTCACCATCCAGATCTCGCCATCGCGTTCGATGATCTGGGCCTTGATCTCGCCCACCTTCTCATTGATCAGAACGCTGACATCCTGCTTGCCGCTGAGAATCGATTCCCTGGCCTCAATCACGCAGTTTGGACAAAGCGAATCGGTGGTTCTAGGCCAACCCAATGTGGGCTTGCTCTTCTGCCAGGATTTCAGCAGAGGCTTGTCCGACCACTTGGGAGTAAAGGAAGGATTGGGTTTGTATTTATTTACTGACTGAATCGTGGAATGGACGGCTCCCGCAACTAGCGTTAAGCCCTTCTCGACATGTTTAATAGGTCGCATCGCTTCTCTCGTTATCCTCATATCCGGATTTATTAATTGCTGATTGCAAGCAGGGAAGGCCCGCACGAGCGCTTGCAAGGCTAATACGAAGCCTCTGGCAATGACCGTGCCGTCAAGCCGATAGCTCTTAAGTCCACAAATAGTTAGAGTTAGGTTCCAACGGATGGAGCTCGGCCGTGCTTCGAGATGTGTCATTACAGCACAAGCAGCTGTGATCCCGATGCTGGTGGGCTATTTTGCGCTAGTGGTGGGTGGGTTATAAGCGCGGAGCAGCCAGGGATTTCACTTCGGCGCGAAGTAGCCAATCCGAGCGGAAACCTGGTGTTTCGGGTTGGTGGTCTCTACTCGAACCCGACGAAACCCGCCGTCACGAGTCCTATTTAAGGGCGAATAGTAAAGCGCATATTGGTGACGCAGCTCTTCCGCGACTTCCCGATAGATTCTCTCCAGATCGTTGAAAGACGGCGGCCTGTAAACCCTTCCGCCCGTAGCTCGGGTCAGTTGGTCCAAGTGGCGGTCGCTTGCATCGAGTGCTTCGAGACCAAGTCGCAGATCGCCGATTCGCAACTCGTTGAAGCGTTGGGCCGAGCTTGAAGCGGATAACAGAACCGATAGTTCAGATTGCTTCTTCGCTCTTTGGATCTCGGTATTGCTCACCACGTAGACGGTCGTCTGCGACTGCAGTGCAGCTCGGAGGGCAGCATCGAAGGTTGTGCCTCGTCCACTGTCAATGCCGTCGGTAAGGACAATAATCGCGTGCCGGGCATTCGCGCGCGGCAATTGGTCGCGGGCGGCCAGCAACATTGCATCGTTGAATCGCGTGAACATTCCGGGGGCAACGCGACGAAGCGCGCGTCGCAGCTGGGCAATGCTCTTAGTCCAGTCCTGCAGCAACAGCACGCGGTCGTCGAACTGAATCAAGCTAATCCGATCGTCAGACGCGAGATGCGTAGCAAATCCCTCGGCGGCCCGGCGAAAGTCATCCAGATTATCCGAGACAGATGACGATGCATCTACCAGGAGCACCACATCGACAGGAACCTGTCGCAAACCTAAGTCACTGAGAGGTTGCTCAATACCATCTTCAAAAATGCGGAAGTTAGTGCGAGTTAGACCAGGGACCAGATGGCCCGTGTTATCGCGAACCGTCACCGGCAATAACACTTCGGTCGTGGTGACTGAGATAACATCGTCTGGATCGATGTCCTGTTCGTCGGGCTTTACTTGAGGAGTGGGCGAGGGTGCGACTTTGGCGTTCTGCCCGTTTGCTGAGGGGAGACCTGTGATTGTGAAGCTTGCGGCAAGACAAAGTGCGAGCTTCAACTTGAGACCAAATGAGGCGGTGATAGAGAAGCCCAACATTCGGCTAGTTGTCCCCGCTTCTGGCGGGGCCGCCTGTCTTCAAGCCTGAGTCGTCCATGGCAGCGGTCATCGCCGTGATAATTGCGTCCGTTACTCGACGCTTGCGCAGTTCGTTTATTTTCGCTAGGGACAGGTCAAAGTCGGCTGGGGAGTCTTCGATCCTTTTAATAATTGTGCCCTCCGAAAAACCTGCTTCTACGAGTTGTATAATGGAATCGTTAGTGAGGGTAGGTGTTTTTTCGAGTTTCAATGGCGCACCGCCGGCTTCGGCTGGTGGACGCATAATCCGGACTGTGGCGCTTCCCGTCGTCGTGGTTTCACCCTGATTGGATCCGCCCACTCCGCGTCCGCTTGTCTGACCTTTAGAGCCGCCACTCGATCCGAAGATTTCAGACTCCCCACCCCGTGGATCTCCTGCGCCGTTATCGGCAGCTCTGCCCTTCCGCTTAAAAAATGATTCATCGCTCCAATCGTCGTCTGCTAAAGAAGATTCGTCGAGGGCCAGCATAGTGAGAATGATGTTCTCAGTGACACCGTTGCGCTTCAGGTCGATCAAGCGATCAGGGTCAAGGTCAAAACGGTTAGGCCTGCTGCGGATGATCGCGATAACTGTCTTCTCTCTAAAACCAGCTCGAACCAACTTGACGACGGCAGCATTTGTCAGAGGAGGTTCGGAGTGCTGTTGAGCAGCTACCGTGGATGTAAAGAAAAGCCCGCACAGTGCAAGTACGGGTAGGGTTCTCAAGAATAGGATTTTCATTGGGTTCAAATTCTACACCCAGAGCGAGGCCTTGAACGAGCGCGGCCGTTCACATGCCGCCCACACCCGGCGCATCGGCCGATACGGGACGAATCGGCCATCTCGCCTGACGGTAACGGTAGCCAACTCGTTTGACGTAATTGCGCGTTTCGCGGTAGGGGGGCACTTTACCCCCGAACTTAGCCACCGCCCCTTCTCCGGCGTTGTAGCTGGCAAGAACAAGATCCACCCGGCCATTGAATCGTTGCAGAAGCTGCTTCAAATATCGTGTACCGCCGGCGATGTTTTGAGCTGGGTCAAAAGGGCGGCTGACGCCAAAACGTGCGCCAGTGCCCGGCATCAACTGCATCAATCCCCGGGCACCTTTCGGTGACAGAGCGTGAATGTTGAAATGTGATTCCTGCTCCATAACACAAAAAATCAGGTAAGGATCAACGCCATATTTCGAGGCGCTGTGCCTAATCAGACCGTCAATCCTCGGACGTCCCGTGCTCCAGCCACGCGCTTTCTTTGAAGAAGAGTCGGATTCGGCCAGAGTTTCCAGCGACTTGCGTTCAATGTGGTCGATCCGGCTGCGTTCGATAAATATGGAAAGGGGCCCGCGCTTGTACCAGACTCCGGCGACAGACTCAGTTGCGGAGTCGGCTTCAACTCGTGCTCCACCTACGAGGTGAATCCAGACCGGCTGTTCCGCGGTACTAGTTTGAATGGGCGCAAGGTCGGTCACTTTCGCAGTCTGCTCAGTCTTCGGCTTCACAGCCGAGCCCCGCTCAATAGTCTTCACGCGATCGCGCGCCAAAAGGTGAGTGATTCCTCCCTGCTTGTACCACACCCCTTGCTCGCTCTCCCAGGCGTCGTCTACGATCATGAACGTGCCGTCGCTGAGCTTGAGGCGAACCTGGCCCTCAGCAAGTTGAGGTAACTGATCTTTAGCGGACTGGGATTGTGCCGCAGCCCTAGGGGAACGTTTGGAACGCTTCTTTGCGTGCGCAGTGAAAAGGCCGCCGCAGAGCAGCAGGGCTGTACAAAGCGAAAAGAGTCGCAAGATGGTTAGCGTATGGTTCATCGGTCTCCAGACTGTGCAAGTTGGGCAACTCTCTTTTCGGATTACAACTCGAGAGGATCGGCCAGGGTCCTCTCAATCATCGTTTCCTGAGTTTGCTGTGGAGCAAACGTGTGGGACGCACCGAAATAATTGCGCCATGCAACGTCAAGAACCTGCGGGGTCAATTCAAGCGCCTGGCCTTCGAAAAGGCAGATATCAGTTACGCGGTCGAGCAGGTCGCGCGGCTCGCAACCCTTCATTTGTCTCCGCTCAATCCGGTACTTGTTGAGCAGATGGTCAAGAATCACTTGATCGCACTTGATGCCTCTTGTGTAGGCCGCACGTCGGAAGATTTCTGACCAGGCCGCTGGCGTCGGTGGCTCTACTCGTGCGCGGTATCCCATGCGTCGCAGGAAGGCCTGGTCGGCCAGATCTTTTTCATCGAGGTTTGTGGAGAAGACCACGAGCTGCTCGAAAGGAACTTCGATCTTCTTTCCGGTGTGAAGCGCCAGATAGTCAACACGGCGCTCCAGAGGAACGATCCAGCGGTTAAGAAGATCCTGTGGCGCGACTCGCTGCCGGCCAAAATCGTCAATCACGAGGGTGCCGCCATTCGACTTCATCTGGAAAGGAGCTTCGTAGAACTTTGCCGACTCACTCCAGGTGAGGTCCGCATTCTCGAGAGTCAACTCACCGCCAACTATGACGAGCGGTCGTTTGATCAGTGCCCAGCGCTGATCGTATTCCCCTGCTGGCTCTTGTTCCGGCGCCTTGCGGTGACAGTGTGAATCGAAGACCCGAATGATTTGTCCATCGATCTCGACGGCGTAGGGAATCCAGATTGCGCCAGGCAGGGCTCCGTTGATGCGCTCCGCCACGGCGGTCTTGCCGGTGCCGGGTAAACCGGTGAGAAACAGAGATCGTCTCGAATTGATGACACAACCGAGCGTTTGGAGCAGCGATTCCGGCAGGACAAGATCGTGAAACGCAGCCTGGGCCGTTGCCATCGAGGCCGGATCGGAGGGAATCGATTGCAGGCGCATCATGTGTGTGTAATCTGCGAGAGAAACTGGCGCGGCGCCCACGTAGCCGCACGCGGAGAGCAATCTGGTAAGGCGATCCCAGCCGTGATCGAGCATTGCGTAGCGCGTTGACCCAACGGTGGCCTGTACCTTCACCTCAATCAGTTTTTCACGATAGAGCTTTTGCAGTATGTCCTCGGTCAAGGAGCGTGGCAGGTGAAGTCGCTCCGCAATAGCCGCGGTCGTAGGCTCGGGCACCATGGCAACGTGTTTGAGTGCCAGGTCGCAGAGAAAACCCTCGGCCACTCCCGTATCCGACAGTTCCTCGGGTAGGGGCGGCCCCATGCTTTCAACTTCCGCCCGCGACAGTATTGTTGTTTGCGATATCATCGTCTTCCCTTTTCGTCCAGCAGTTTCACTTGCCGCTCAGCGCGACATTTGCTTCAACTGAAATGGCAGCCAGCGCGTTGCGTGCACCTTGTGATTCTTCAGTTTTCCCAATCCGCTGGTAAAGATCTGCGAGCCGTCTCAGGGCTATGGAAGAATGGGGATCAACGCGACGTGCGCCTTCGTAGTACTTGATTGCCTCTTCTTCGCGGCCGAATCTTTCAAGCATCTTGGCGACATTCAGATTGCCTCTTAGCTCCCCGCCTGCGCGCGCGAAATTTTTGTATGCTTCCTCAAACCTCCCTATGCGGCAGAGCGCCAGGCCCAGGTTATTAAGAATGCGTTCGTCGCGAGGAGCAAGTTTCACAGCTCTCTTCAGCCGATCAATCGCGGCGCGGTAATTTCCATTCTGATACAGAGAGAAGCCGAGGTTGTTCAGAGTCTGAGCATCTTCGGGCTCGGCCTTAACGGCGCGTTCGTAAGACTCTTTCGCCCTATCCTGCAAACCTTTCTGCGCGTATGCGACGCCCAGAAGATTGTGAGCGTCGCCGAGGCGAGGATCCAAAGAGGCGGCTGTCGACAACTCTGAAATCGCCTCATTGATCCGGCCATCCTGCAGAAATGCACGGCCAGATTCGAGATGCTGCTTGGCTGAACCAGACGTGGAGACCTTCCGGGCTTCGGGGTAGCGGCTGTCGTCGATCCGTGCGACACCCACGCTCTCAAACTTGGCGGCGTCACTCTCCGTCATGCGCTGAAACCTATCGTCTTTGCCTTTGAACAGCCTTCCAAACGCCTTAAAGGGAGCAGCAAAGATGCGCGCTACCTTATTGCCACCCTTCTTTTTAGTCACTTCGCCATTCTCGTTCACGTCACCGGCGACCGAACCGGAGTCCTCCAGCAAGTTGGCATCAGGATCGCCATCTCGTTCGAGGGTGGTAGCGCTCCACATCGCGGTGGCCGCGATGGTCAGTACGAATGCGATCAGGATGGCGATTATTCTTCGTTTTTGCATGGCCGACTCCTTTACATCTTGCTGAACGTATCTATTAGTTGGAGGGCTGCCGGGCCAAGAAGGGCTATAAACAGGGTGGGAAACAGAAAACATGACAAGGGAAAGAGCAACTTTACCGCAGCCTTCTGCGCCGCCTGCTCTGCGCGCTGACGTCGCTTGGTACGCAACGAATCCGAGAACGCTCTGATGGCGCGAGTGATCGATGTACCAAACTTGTCTGTCTGGATTAGCATGGCCACGAGGCTGCGCAGATCCTCGACGCCGGTTCTTTCCGCCAAATTACGCAGTGCCTCTTCACGATCGCGCCCTACTCGCATCTCCAGGTTGGCCATCTCGAATTCTTCACTGATGTCGGGGTGCACTTCCTTGAGTTCAGTGCTGACCTTCACCATCGCTGCGTTCAATCCCAAACCTGCTTCAATCGAAATAACCATTAGGTCCAGCGCGTCGGCGAGTCCCCAACGAACGAGTTGTTGACGAGAGCGGATCATTCGTTTCAACGCATACCGGGGCAGGAAGAAGCCAATGACGAAAGCAAACATGATGTAGAGCACTGCGCTGCTGAGAGGGCGCGCCAGCAGCGCGCAGCCAATTGCTACCATCCCCGGCAAGCCGGCAAGCACGAAGAGTTGAATGGCGCGATACGTGACTGGGGCGCCGGGGGATCGAAATCCCGCCTGCATTAATTGCTTTTGCAGTTTTTTTGCCTCGGCCGCCGACGGCGGCAGAAGCCGACTGAGAGGTGAAGCAAGACGCTGCGCCAGATCCGAGGCCGACCGATCGTCATCGAGCGATAAAGGGCCGCTGGCTGGGCTCACTGCTCTTTCACCAAGCCTCTTTAGACGCTCAGTGGCAGCGCTCTGAGGCCGGTACATGAGCCAGTAAACGCCCAACATCCCGAGCGATATGCAAATGAAGGTTGAGATTGTGATGATCAGAAGCATGGCTTTATATCTTTGTGCTTTATACCTTTGTGCTTTGTACTTTGTACTTTGTTTTTGCTGTTTAGGTAATTTTCTGTGCTGTAAGGTTCAAGACTTTGACCAAGACACAAAGTTCAAAGGTCAAAGTTCCAGTTCAAATCTTTATATCCAAAATCTTCCGCACGATCAGCATGCCTGTGATTTGCAGGAGCATTGCCGCGGCAATCAAATAATGACCGCGCTGATCTTTCCAGAGAATGGCCATGTAGTCCGGATTCATAAACGTGATGACGATAGTGACGAATATTGGCAAGCCGCAGAGCA
>JBPCMM010000149.1:0-4410 GCA_051002255.1 Pyrinomonadaceae bacterium | reverse complement strand
CTGTGCGTCGGGCAGTGCAGCGAGCGCTGCTGGTGGCCGATATGCCTTACGGATCGTTTCACACCGGCGCCGATGATGCCGTGAAAAACGCCCTGCGCCTGGTTAAAGAAGGTGGGGCGGAAGCGGTCAAGCTCGAAGGTGGGCGGAAGCGTCTTCCGTTGATTAAACGTCTCGTCGATGAAGAGATCGCGGTGATGGGGCACATCGGGTTAACGCCGCAATCGATTAACAAGCTGGGAGCCTACCGCGTCCAAGGCAAAACCGCCGAGGCAGCGCGGGAACTGCTCGACGATGCTTTAGCCCTGGAAGAAGCTGGGGCTTTCGCGATTGTTTTAGAGGTTGTTCCACGCGAAATTGCCAAGCTCATCACCGGGAGCGTCAGCATTCCCACTATCGGCATCGGCGCCGGGGTCTACTGTGACATTCAGGTGTTGGTCCTCCATGACATGCTGGGACTGTCATTTGGGAAACTCGCTCGCTTCGTCAGGCCTTACGCAAATCTGAATGAGACAATAACAGACGCTGTAAGCCGGTATGCCGAAGACGTTCGAAACGGCAGTTATCCCTCAGCGGCAGAGTCCTATGCGCTGCCCGCAGAAGCCGCCGAAGAATTGAATCTACCCACGCCCGTGAAAGACTCAAACATCAAGAAGTCCTGAGTTCCCCCAAAAACTATGGAGATTATCAATCGTCGTCAGCGCATGAGTTCCGTCGCGCGCAAAATTCGCCGCGAGCAGGATCGGACCATCGGGCTTGTGCCCACGATGGGTGCGCTTCATGAAGGCCACTTGAGCCTGGTGCGAGAAGCACGCCGAATGTGTGATGTGGTTGTCGTTTCCGTCTTTGTGAACCCTGCCCAGTTTGGACCGGGCGAAGACTTCGAACACTATCCGCGAGACCTGACAAGAGATACCGCGCTGCTCACCGACTACAACGTTGATTTTATCTTCGCGCCCCCGATTGAAGAAATTTATCCGAAGGGGTTTTCTACCTATGTGAATGTTGAGGGGCTGTCAGAGCAGTTAGATGGCACTGCGCGTCCAGGTCATTTTCGCGGCGTCGCCACCGTGGTTGCAATCCTGCTCAATGTGGTGCGTCCTGATTTTGCTTTCTTTGGCCAGAAGGACGGACAGCAGGCGATCATTATCCGGCGACTTGTCCGAGACCTGGCTTTTGATTCGGAAATCATCGTACTGCCGACCGTGCGCGAGGATTCCGGATTGGCCATGTCCTCTCGCAATCTCTACTTGAAACCCGAAGACCAGCAAGCGGCTGCGGTCATTCATCGTGCATTGGCAAAAGCGAAAGAGACTTACAAGGCTGGCGAACGAAATGGCGCCAAACTCGCGGAACTCGTGAGGACTATCATTGAAGCCGAGCCCCGAGTGCGTGTGGATTACGTCAGCATCACGGATGGAGAAACGTTGGAAAAGCTCGATAAACTGGACGAGCGGGCAATGATGATTGCGGTTGCCGCTTACGTCGGTAAGACGAGACTGATAGACAACACGACGCTCAACAGCACCAAGAAAAAAGATGGTGCTTCAGCCAAGGCCTGACCGCACGTGCCACAATACAGAACCGGGAGCGGTAGCGACTGGATCCGAACACTCAACTTCCGGTAAAACCGCAATCAAGGCGAATTGAATGTATGATCCGGTCGCTACCGCTCCCGGTTCTGTAATAGCCGTCCCGCCAAGGCCCGTTTATCCTCGCCTTTTGTTTTTTTCTGGCCCTTCTGTGACAATCACTAAACTGATGTCTGACGCGACTAAAAAGAAAGTACACATCAAGTTCACGCTGAATGGTGAACCCGCTGAAGTTGTGTTTGCTCCGCATAAGACGCTGCTGGAAGTGCTGCGCGAAGATCTGAATCTGACGGGCACAAAGCACGGTTGCGAACTGGGCGAGTGTGGTACGTGCACGGTTCTGGTCGACGATCGAGCCATCCTATCCTGTCTGATGCTGGGGCTCGATGCCGAAGGGCGTGACGTTAAAAGCATTGAAGGGATGGCCGCTGGCTCCGAGCTTCATCCTTTGCAGGCAACGTTCGCAGATTTGGGAGCAGCACAATGTGGTTATTGCTCGCCCGGGTTTTTGCTAGTCGCAGAGGAACTTCTCAAAAAGAACCCCAGCCCCACTCGCGAAATAATCAAGGAAGCGCTGTCCGGAAATCTCTGCCGCTGCACCGGCTACATAAAAATATACGAAGCGGTGGAACTGGCAGCAGCGCGTATGCGGGGCGAAGAAATGGAATTGCCGAAAGAATCTGTTTACGGTCTGAGTTAGGGTGATTAGAATCTGTTTTTCATGCTGAATAAATTTTGCGGGTTGGGAAGGGTGGTTTCCCCCCCCAACTCTCATGAAAAGCAAGCGGGGGTAACCCACCCTTCCCAACCTGCAAATTTATTTCCAAGCTGAAGTTTATTCCCGAGCTGCAATTCAGCATGAGAGACAGACCAAAAGATCGAATGGCTAACAATCGGAAAAATGAAGAGCCTCTGAAGGTAGTTGGCAAACCATTCCGCAAAGTCGATGCCCGGGCGAAATGCACGGGCCAGACGAAGTTTGCAGACGACATCGTGCTGCCCAGAATGATCTACGCGAAGATCCTGCGCAGCCATCATCCCCATGCGCTGCTAAAACGAATCGATGCCTCCAGGGCGCTCGCGACTCCAGGCGTTTTTGCGGTTATTACCGGCCAGGACTTGCCCATCTCCTATGGAATCCTTCCGGTCAGCCAGGATGAACATGCGCTCTGTATCGACAAGGTCCGCTTCATTGGCGACCCGGTCGCAGCCGTGGTGGCGATCGACGAAGACACCGCCTTCGACGCAATGAATCTCATTGAAGTCGAATACGAGAGCCTACCCTCAATCTCGACGATTGACGAAGCGCTACTTATCGAAGAGCCGCGCATTCACGAATACGGAGACGGCGGCAATATCCACAAAAAGGTCTCGTTGGAATTTGGCGACGTCGAACAGGGTTTCGCTGAGGCTGATCTGGTCCGCGAAGACACTTTCTTCTACGAAGGCAATACACATCTTCCGCTGGAACAACACGCCGCCGTTGCTTACTTCGACACCGACAACAAATTAACACTCTGGAGTTCGACTCAGACGCCGCATTACGTTCATCGCGCCCTCGCGAAAGTTCTGGAGCTGCCGGCGAGTCATGTGCGCGTCATTGCCACGCCCAACGGAGGCGGCTTCGGGGGCAAGAGCGATCCTTTCAATCACGAGATCATCGTCTGCAAGCTATCGATGATCACGGGCCGCCCGGTCAAGTGCACGCTCACCCGCGAAGAGGTTTTCTATTGCCATCGGGGCCGTCATCCGGTGTTGATGCAGGTGAAGACGGGAGTGAAGAAAGACGGTTCGATTACCGGGATGCACTTCAAGTCGTACCTGGACGGAGGCGCCTATGGCAGTTACGGCGTCGCCAGCACCTTCTACACGGGCGCGTTGCAGACCGTCACCTACGACGTGCCCCGCTACAAATTTCAGGGCGTACGCGTGTTCACCAACAAGCCGCCGTGTGGACCTAAGCGCGGTCACGGCACCCCCCAGCCGCGTTACGCACTCGAAGTTCAACTCGACAAAATCGCCGAACAACTAGCCCTCGATCCGGCGGAGATGCGCAGACGGCATCTGGTGAAACCTTACTCGATCACTGCCAACTACCTGCGTATCGGCAGCATGGGACTCGGTAAATGTATCGACAAGGTTGTTGAGGGCTCAGCCTGGAAAAACAAGTTTTCCGGCTGGAACAGAGAGAATCGCAAGCAGCCCTTCGGCAAAGGCATTGGCATCGCGTGCAGTTCCTACATCTGCGGCGCAGGCCTGCCGATTTATTGGAACAGCATGCCGCAGTCGGGCGTGCAGCTTCGGCTCGATCGCCAGGGCGGCGTCTGTGTGATGTGTGGCTCTATAGATATCGGCCAGGGCTCTGATTCAATCCTCGCCTACATCGTCGCTGAAGTTCTGGGAATCGATCCCTTCGACATTCGCATCGTCACTGCCGACACGGATCTGACGCCTGTAGATCTCGGCAGCTACTCAAGCCGCGTGACGTTAATGACCGGCAACGCTGCGATCCAGGCGGCTGAAAGAGCGCGGGAGCTGTTGGTAATGGCGGTATCAGAGAAACTCGGTGTACCACTTGAGAATATCTCGCTGGCCGAAGGTAGAGTCTTCGACGTGGAAAATCCGGATGTTGGAGTTTCATTTGCCGAGGCCGTGGTATTGGCGGAATCGAAGTTCGGCACGATTGGAACCGTTGGCTCGTATTCGCCGCCACCGTCACCGGGTAAATACAAAGGCGCCGGCGTCGGGCCATCACCTGCTTACAGTTACACGGCCGCGGTTGCGGAAGTGGATGTCGATCCTTCGACCGGTATCGTCGTTG
>JBPCMM010000148.1:0-9656 GCA_051002255.1 Pyrinomonadaceae bacterium | reverse complement strand
TCGCTCGCAACCGCTCGCCGGCAGTGTCTTTCCCCACCACGCCCACGACGCAGGCCTGGGCGCCCAGCGCAACCAAGTTCGCCAGCACATTTGCCGCACCCCCGAGATGAACTGATTCGCGGCGAATTTCCACTACCGGCACTGGCGCTTCAGGTGAGATGCGCGTCACATCACCCCAAACAAACTCATCCAACATCAGGTCGCCGAGGACTACGATCTTCCGATTGCGGATGGATCCGACGATTTCGCTGGCATCGTGTTTGGTAAGTTTCACGATAGTTCCGGACGCTCGCGGCAACTCCCTATTCCGTTTGTCTCAGTACGCGATCAATAGAGCCAAGCACTCGCCCCACCGGAACTCGTTTAATACACTCCGGCTGTTCAAACTTTTCACAGAAGTAACCATGGCACGGCTGACACTCCATCTCCTCGACCACAACCTCGGCGTCAGCCTTGGTCCAAGGCCGCCAGTGTGCAGTATTGGAAGAGCCGAAGATGACAACCGAAGGTGCACCCACTGCCGCGGCCATATGCGCGATGCCGCTGTCGTTGCCCACAAAAAGGCGCGCCTGAGAAAGAAGTGCTGTAACCTCCGGCAAGGAGAGATCAGTAAACGCCACGACTGGTGCCGTCGTGTGCCGCTTCAACTCATCGGCAACATGCGCTTCGGTTGTCGCTGTGATCGCAACGATTGCCAAACCGCGAGACGTCAGACTTTCGGCTACTCGCGCAAATCTCTCCGTCGCCCATTGCTTGGTGTCAAATGCGGCCGCGGGATGAATCACGGCGAAGGGTGTTCTCGTTTCGTCTAAACCGGCGGCGCTCAGCCGTGCTGATATACTTGTGGCAGCCTGGTCGGTGACCGCCAATCGTGTTGCCGGACGATCCGTTACCGGAACCCCCGTCCAACCGAGCAGCGCAAGTTGTTGCTCTACAGAGTGTGTCTGGTCTCGTCCCCAAAGTAATGATGACGAGGGGGCAAGATGATTGTGCAAACGCCCGTATTGAAAACTTGAATAGCCAACCCGATGTCTGGCACCCGACGCCCGTGTTAACAGCGTTGCCGTGGTCCCACCGTGTAGATTGTAAGCGACGTCATACTGTGTCGCACGTATGCGTCTGGCGACTCCGGCGCGCGCGGCGGTGCTACCGCGTTTCAGCGTGATGATGTTATCAACGTATTCAAACCCCTCAAGGACAGGCGCGACCCAATCCTCCAGTAGAATGTCTACCCGGGCATGGGGCAGAAACCGTTTTAGCGTGTAGAGAGAGGGCGTGGTCAAAACCGTGTCGCCGATTGAGCGAAGCCGCACCACTAGAACACTGCGCACGCTTTGCCAGTCCCAGCGCGCGGGGCCTAGCGGCTGAGCGGATTCTTCACGGCGCAAAGTGTGCAACGCAACGGTGCGCATCTGGGGAGACGTTTCAACTATTTCGCGCAGACTCTTCATTTCGGCCCGGGCTGTTCATCTTCTATCGTCGCTTCGTCAATGAGCATTACCGGAATATCGTCGCGGATGGGATAGACGCGTTTACATTCGACGCATTTGAGAGCGCTGCCATCCGGTTTCAATTCCACCTTCGCCTTGCATGCGGGGCAGGCGAGTATCTCCAACAAATCTTGACTGATCGCCATGATAGAACCTCTCCAGTGGGCTCAGGAATTAGCTTTGCACAGGCGTGCTGAAAGAAGCTTCTTAAGAGGGTCAAGCTTATCACAAGACAGCGGGGGGAAAGCAGTGGGCAGTGCACAGATTTCCAATTGCCGATTGCCAATTGCCAATTTGCGATCTTCAACATTCGTTTACCACCTGAGGAGTCAATATGCTGCTCTCCAATCGCCAATTCGGCAATTGGCAATCGGAAATTGGCAATCTGTCCACTGCCTTCTGGTAGACTCTCGTCACATGTCTCTCGAATTCGCCGTCCAGTATCCATGCGTCCTGCGCGCACGTTACTCCGAGAAGCACCTTCGCGAGTGGGGACGCTTGAGCAATCTGCACACGCTCCTCACTACAGGCGACACCAGCGCGCCTTCAGATGACAAGCTCCGCTGGGTGGAAAATGCCAGTGAGGAAGTGGAACTCATGCAAGCCGAAACTGTCGTGTGCCCAAACTGTCCGTCCTGTTTACCAATTGCAGCGGCTGGCGAAGGCGAGTCAGTAGGATGCCTGGGCCGGATCACTTATCCCATTGAAGCGCAGTTTGAAAAGTTTTTGGCCGATCGGGTGCAACTATTTCTCGATACCCTGGACAAGGAGGACCAACCTCGGCTTCTTCGTATACTTGTCGATCCTGAATCGCCATTTGATGGGGAGGCAACCAAAGACCTGCGCCGAGTGACCACCGGCGAAGGACTGCGTTTCTATGAACTGCGGCTGCCCATTCGTTTGACTAGAGAAGCGGTTGGAATTACGACTGATAACGTCTTCGATCTGCTAGCCGGGTTTCGTTCAGAGGACAACGAGCAGACGACCTACACTCGCGAACTTCCCTTTGCGGCGACGGCGGACTATTACGACTTCCTCGACCTCATACTGCGAAATGACATAAACCAATCGGAAATCACCCGGCTCACCGCGCGCAGCAAAAACTACTTGCAGTTTCTTCGCCTGCTCTCGGCCATTGAGAGGGCAGAAGCGCTGACTACGCGAGTGCTCGTAGACTAGTTTTCACCTTCTAAGGCGGATTCATCCAATTGGCGCAACGTGTCGAGAAGGAGGTTGGTGTTACTCAGCGCCTCGATGGTGACAGGAAACGTTGTCACGGACTTTTGAAATTCAAAACTGCCGTTGGTTATCTCCACAATACGACGGAATCCCGCTTCGCCTTTTGCGCCGGCTGACTCCGCATCAACAATTCGCCCCTCGTTGAAGAACACGCGGCCGGTCTTTGAATCACCCGTTAGTAGCAGCTCGCCCGTCAACTTCGCATTCTCGAGGACCTGGACGGCATCGAAGACGCTGACGGACGCCAGGTCACCGGCGAGCGTTGGGTAGGCTCGCCCCAACGCCGACTCAGTTGGAGTCGCGGCGGCAGGGCTAAGATCCGGACGTCGCGCACGGCGAATGGCCTCCAACCCTCCAGCAATGTTTATCCGCGGATCGAGCTGCTTCGCCTCGAGCAAGCGCTCGTGAGCCGGGTTGAAGTCTTCTCGTTCAATGGTAGATGCTGGCTAAGCCAAGACACTGACGGGCGGCTTCTTCGTTGTGCCTTGAGCTGACGGAGATTTCTCGCAGTCGTTCGCGAAGTGGTATCGACCGCGGATTACGCTCAAGTGCACTCCGCAGTCGCTCCATGGCTTTCTCCGGCGCTTTATACTTAATGAACAACTCGGCATCGAGGATGGCCGTGTCGACTTCACTTACGTGCTCTGACTGGGAGTTGACCATGTCGGTTAGAGAATCGGGGCGCGGCCTTAAGATGCTCCTGGCGCCCCGGGCTCCGGCGGAGTTTATCACAGGAATCTGGGCGGGTTCGGTCTATCCATTTGGAATCCGAAAGGTCACGATATCGTATGTCTGAAAAGACCTGCTGACGAACTGGCAACCGGAAGGTTGAGGTGCCCTACCGCTGACTCCAGCGGCGGGGAGGCTTTTGTATGTAAAAAAGTGCAGTAGAACAGGAATTTATTGCGCATAACCCAGCCCCAATCGGGGCACAGTTCGGTTACCGAGACTCCGGGATCTGGCGAGTTTAGGTGGCACGCAAGCTGCCAAGGGAACTGATGGCGGAATTATGGTGAAGCGCGGTAAAACTCGTAAACCAACTCCGCCGGCCTCGTATGGTTGGTTAAGTAGTTTTGATTGGAAGGTGGCTGGAATGGCTAGATGGATGACCAGAAGAATTCAACGCTCACGCGCACGCTGTCAGAGGGCGATTACTCCCAAGAAGAGCAAATCGCCAGAGCAGCAAGTGGGCCAATCCGAAAGAGATGCGGTTCGAACTGAAGGCTCGGGCGCGGCCCCCATCGAGAGAGGCTGAGGACCGCCACTGCAATTCTGATCCCCGCGACGGCGTTTAAATCGTACACCTCACAAATCTCAAACCAGTTTAGAAGTCTATCCGTATCCCCAGCCGAATTTGGCGCGGACGAAGTGTCCGCGAAGTTACCAGGAAAGAATCGAGAAATGCCTGTCGCTGTTCTGCGGTCGCCGTGGGAGCGAGCGCGTTGAAGTTGATAAACTCCGCGCCAAAACTGAAAACAGTCTTGTTGAGAACATTGTCAAACTCAATCACCGGGCGGAATCTGACTCTTTCACTGAAGCGGAACTCGCGCGTCACGCTGAGGTCGAAGAGAAACAACCCAGGTCCTCGACCGGCGTTGCGCGGGAGATTTCCCGATTGACCAATCGTAGGCAACGCAAACAGACTGAGGATGGTCGAATCAATCCGGTCGTTTGGTCCTCGCCAACGTAGCAGTTCAGTGTTTCCGGTAAAGTTTGGCCGATCGTTTCCCACATCATCCAGATTGCGATCCACGCCACCAATGGAGATGTTGAAAGGGGCGCCCGAGGCGATGCGCAGGATTTGTGACAACCTGAGCTTGCCCAGAAAGGCAGGCAGGTCGAACGTTCCCGAGAAGACAAACCGCTGTTTCCTGTCCAGCAGGCTGCGCGCTCGTTCGCGTCGAAAGTCTCCGGGTGTAAGCGCATCGGAAGTGTTGACGACGCCATCATCGATAAGATTTGAGATCGTGTAGGCGGCTCGAAAAGAGAAGCCGAGACGATTGCTCTGCTTGAACCCCTTGCGGAGTTCAAGCGTCAGGCCTTGATAGAAACTGTTGCCGGCTGCAATCAATTGTTCAACCTCGGCGCGGGAAGGATCAGCGCGCAAATCATTTAGAGCCGCGAGTGCAACTTCCACCGAAGTTGACGAGGTAGGACTATTGAGATTTACCAGCGAAACGGGAACGCCAAACTCAGTCCTGCGGCCCACGGCATTCGGGTTAGCGTTGTCTGAGGAAACGAATACAAATCGTATTAGCTCACCTGCGGATGACGCGTTGTAGAGGGGGCGATCTCCTGACGGTCCACCACGGAAATTGGGAAAGTCGCGCGATGCCAGATACTCCGAGAAATTCTTGAAACCGGCAGGAAGCACAGGAGCGTTCGCATTGAATTCACGCCAAAGGTGGATACCTTTATTGAGTGTGTAGTTTGCTTCAAACACAAAACCGCTGCCGATATGGCGCTCGACTCCGAAATTTGCCTGATAGCTCTCCGGAATGCGCAAACCGGGATCAAGACGTCGGGAGAATTCCATATTAAGTTCGCCAAATTGCGCCACGAGTGGCGATTTAATCGTCAGTGTCTGGGGAAACTGGAGATTTGCGGCAATGAACGCGCGGCGTTGCGCGGCACTCATGAGTTTCCCACTGTCAAGATCGCGTAATGAATTGGTGTCGAAGAACAGTCGGCGGGTACCGAGCGTGAAATCATCGATGGTCCGGAGTAGGGCCCGATTGTAGAAAAGGCCCGCGCCGAATCGGAGAACCGTCTTACCCGAGTTGAACGGATCGTAGGCGACCGATAAACGGGGGGCGAAGTTGTTGCGATCGGGAATAATACTTTCGCGCTCGTACCGCAGACCATAGCTCACCACCATATTAGGAAAGAGTCGCCACTCGTCTTGACCAAAAAACCCTATATACGTGTTTCGCTGCGTTGATTCCGTCAAAAAGTTCTGCCTAAAGCGGCTGGGTGTGGCTGCCAAAAAATCTCCGGCACTGGCGAAGCTAAAAGTCCCTGAAGCATCGGAGAGATCGATAAAGGTAGAGCGAATCCGCTGAACATCAATCCCAAGCTTCAGTGAATGTCTTCCTTTGGTGTGCAGGAAAGTTTCTTGCACCTGAAAGCGGTCTTCGTGCCGATCCGTGGCGCCTGTGGTGGAAGAACCCGCTACCAGAGTGCCGGAGCGCCTGGCAGGATCGCCTGCTATCAAGGGATCGTTGATGGTTATGAGGATGACCGGGTTGTCGCCACCTGCGGCTTTTGTTCCCGGTGCCAATCGCGAGAGTTGCGCTCGGAGCTGATTGGCGGTGTTTGCTGAGAAAACGTAATTGTCCGAATAGGAAATAGCGGCAGAGTTTCGTGTTCTTGCCTGAAGCGCTTCCGCAAGCCGATTGCCGCCTCCAAACTGTCGTAGGTTCGCCAAGCGGCCCAGTTGATATACCAGCGCGCCGCTGCGAGTCTCACTAAACTGATGATCGATGCGCGCGGTAACGGTATGATTCGTGAGCGGCGTACTAATGGATGAAATGAACGGAGCAATTTCCGCACTGGCAGCCGGAGCATTTGCATCTTCAAAGCGGCGACCCTGCAATAGCGTCGGAGACGGCAGCTGAAACCGAGGGCTCTGCTGGACTGGCACGAGCGTGTCGATCAACGCGCTATCGAGGGCCTTGTTGAACTCATAAGAACTGAAGAAGTACGTCGATGTTTGGTTTCTGGGCCATGGGAGTATGACGGGTCCACTTAAAGTGAAACCGGGCGTGTGTTCCTGCAAAGGAAGTCTCCTAAGGCGGAGCGAATTGTTTCTAAATGTATTGGCGTTCAACGACTCATCTTTGAAAAAGTAAAATGCCCGCCCCCGAAACGCTTGGGCGCCACCCCGGGTGCGAATGTTTATGCGCCCTCCGGATGCTCGTCCATATTCGGCGGAGAACTGATTTGTTATCACCTGAACTTCTTCAACCGCTTCTAGTGATGGCTGAAATCGTTCTCGGGCTGCGCGATCGTCGTTGTTATCAAGACCGTCGATTGTCAGGTTATTGGAGTATGCCGGCCCGCCTGCGATCGCGAATGTTCCCGCTTCTTCGGGGGCGTTGGCCGGATTTCTGTCTCTGTCCTCTGCCAAATCGCGGGTCGAAAGTGGCTCTTCAGTCACCCCACCCAAAGTGAAAATCAAATCAAGGGACGAACGCGTAGCGACCGGCAGAGACTCGATCTCGCGGGTGGTAACCGTTCCGCCAACTACAGTGCGAGTGGTGTCAACTGGATGGGACTCCGGGGAAATAACAGTCACTGGATCAACGATCACGCCTTGAGCCAAGAGCACGATTTCGATCTGGAGGTTCTGACCGGATATGACTGGGATGGCCTCAATATCTTGCACCGCGAAGCCCTCCGCTGACGCGCGCAACATATAAGTGCCCGGCTCGAGCTGAAGGATCCGATAACGTCCGTCAGTATCCGCCACGGTGGTACGCCGCGAGCCCGTTCTTGTGAAAACGACAGTTACCGAGGCTCCGGGAATAACGGCGCCATTCTGATCGACAACGCGACCGCCAATGATCACGTTGTCGAGGTTCTGCGCCAGAGTAGGATCGGCCCCGCCGAAGCAACAAAATGCCAAGTAGAAAGTGAAGTGAAGGCCGAAACGAAACGAGAAATGTGGGGTAATGGTGAGGTTCATGTGAGGTCTCCTGCGATGGGCGGGTCGGCACCAACGGGCTGCCATCCGCAAAACTACAAATCAACTCAAGTTTGGCTTCGTAAAGTTTCCTTGAACTGTCAGGAAGAATGTGAGGAGAAGCCAAACTCGCTCGGTGTTAGGCGGAGTGCACTCTATCACGACATCGAAATGCGAAACAAGTTTTTAATAAAAGGTTTGCGGCATAGCGAGATTTTTGAGTGAACTCGCTAAGTTTTCGGACGGTTTGCAGCAAAGACGCGCTGATTTCTTCGTCCGTCGCCAGAGGCTTGAAGTTGTGGAGAGTCTTAAGGTTTCGACACATGAGATCAGATTGGCCCGTCGCGAGCTAAACGCTCGAAGTGTTCTTTTCTGACAAGGCGGCCTTTATTGGCTATTAGACGGGCGGGCGAGCATCATTTCAATCTGAGCAGACTTTCAACCGATATATCTTCATCTATTGCTTTCCAATGAATACCGATCCCGCCTCCGATCAAGCGCCATTCTTTCCTCTGTTCAGGCGTGGCCTTTCGCAAGCGCGGCGACCATACCAGCGGTACATATATTTCACGACCGTCTGCCAGCACTACGTGCAGACTGTTCACCCGTGCAGCTGACATCTACGGCAAGCGGTTCAACTTCAACTCTAAAGTGCTTAGTCCATTCCTCCAACAAAGCATCCCGATTCTTTGGGGACTCCCTCCGACATCTAAACGAATAGGATTCTTTCCGAAGTCTCGCCGAGGGGCAAGGTGATAACGGTCGAGTTGTCGATGTCGCAGGCGATTGGAAAGGCAAGAAAGCCTGGCCTTTGGACGCGGCCAGACAAGGATCGCGGTGCGGCCCGACGGAACTGCAGTGAGTTTGAGGCTTGCTACCCGCGTGCAGCGCCACGCCGCCGCAGCGATGCAGCGCGAGTGAATGGCACTAGCGCGTCAGTGGTTCCTTCGGGCGGAGGTTCGGTGAAGTTGCTGAACTCCTCAACATGCGACTGCAGATACTGAAAGAAGCGCTCGAACTCTTGCTGCATGGCATCCATTTTCTCGCGCATGTTAAGGATGATCTCAACTCCCGCGAGATTTACCCCCAGATCCCGTGTCAATGAGAGGATCAGCTCGAGGCGCCCGAGATCGAGATCGGTGTAAAGGCGCGTGTTGCCGTCAGAGCGCGAGGGCTTCAGTAAACCTTCGCGTTCATACATGCGCAGCGTTTGCGGATGAAGGCCATACTGGTCGGCGACCGCGCTGATCGTATATGTTTTAGCCTTGCGCTTCATTGCATTTTCGACTTTCTATTTTCGATTGCTGATTCTTTAATTGCAGATTGCCAATTTTCGGATATCTATCTGGCAATATTCAGACCCCGCAAAGACTTGCTTGAGACATCCAGGATCGTGAATCGGCAATTGGAAATTGGCAATTGGCAATGTTATTCCAGTCCCATCGCTACGCGGGGATTCTCCGAATTCATCTTGGAGTACTGCCGCAAAAGCTCTTTGGTCTCTTCGGAGATTACTTTGGGGAGCGTTACCTGCACTTCCACAAACTGATCGCCTCTCGCTCCCGGTTTGCGCAAAGATGGCGCGCCCCGCTGACGCAGTCGAAACTTTTGACCCGACTGAGTGCTGGGAGGAATGCGCAATTGCGCCTTGCCCTCCACAGTAGGTACTTCGATCTTTGAGCCGAGCGCCGCCTCGGGGACCGTAATGGGCACGGTTACATAAATATTGTCCCCCTTGCGAGTAAAGTGTTTGTGCGGTCCGACATTGGTGTTGATGTGCAAATCACCTGCAGGGGCACCCAAACGTCCTGCTTCTCCCTTGGCGGGGATCTTCACGCGGGAACCCGTTTCGACTCCGGCGGGGATCCGCACCTTGACCGTTTCCGTCTTCGACAACGTGCCCTTACCCTTGCAGAGCGAACAGGGCGAACGCCTCCGTCCGGTACCTTCACAATCTGTACACTCCTGAGCAAAACGCAGGCGGCCACCTGCTCTTTGCACCTGGCCCGAGCCCTTGCACGTCGGACAGATCATTACCGGACCACCGATATCACCAGCCCCGTTGCATCGTGAACATTGGTCAGAGCGGTTCACCGTAATGTTCGTAGTGAGTCCGTTAATGGCTTCTTCAAACGAGAGCGCAAGGGGCATCTCTATGTCGGCGCCACGCGTTGGCTGTGGCCGCGGAGCCTCGTGCTCTTTTGTAGCACCCCCGCCAAACAGATCCGAGAAAATATCCCTGA
>JBPCMM010000147.1:0-12289 GCA_051002255.1 Pyrinomonadaceae bacterium | reverse complement strand
ATCATCTTTCCTTCACAGCGCGCAGGGAGCATGACGCTGTGGAGAGTTCCGGTGACCGGCGGGCAGTCCGAACCCGTACTCATGAGCGCGGGCGAAGATACCGAGCCGGAGATTTCGCGTGACGGACGCAAACTCATTTACACAAATACGCGCAACAGCCACATCCTGATGCTCACCGATGCGGCGACGCTGCAATCGCGCGAACTCAAGGAATCGCGCGTGGATATAGTTAACCCTTCGTTCTCGCCCGACGGGACCAGGATCGTGTTCTTCGCCCTGAACGAAGAAGGCGATATTCATATTTACACCGTCGGCACGGACGGCAAAAATCTCGAGCAGGTGACTCGCGGGAAAAAGGAACGAAACATTCATCCGCAGTGGTCGACGGACGGCTCAACCATCTATTTCTATCAATTTCATCCGACCGTATCTTTTCGCAAGATTTCAGTTCACGGTGGCGAGAGCGCCGAACTGGTGCAAGGATGGGAGTGGGGAACGCACAACGGAGCGCGCGTTGATCCCCAGGGCAAGCGTATCATCTACACTAAGATGGACAAGGGCTCTGCCGCTGCCACGATGATCCGCGACATCGCCACCGGAACAGAGACGGCCTTTAGTTTACCGCTAAGGCACATGCGTTGGTCCCACGATGGTCAATTTATCGTCGGTACTCACGTGCCGGTAAGAAATTGGAACCTTGCCGAAATCAGTATCTGTCCTGTTGCGGGTGACGCATGCCGCAAATTGACCAAGGGCTATAGTCCGCAATGGTCACACAACGACGAGCGCATCTATTTTTTACCGTTCACTGATTTTGAAGGGGAATCACTGTGGGCAGTATCGCGCGAAGGCGGCGACGAAAGAAAGATCATGGATTTGCGTCCCATGCACCCGATTGGTAATTTCTTCGACGTATCGCCGCAAAGTCAGATCGTATGGATGCAGTATCGGCGCGGTAAGAACGAACTATGGCTCGTTGATCTCTATCAGCCTTAGATTTTTTTGCAATTGCAGTAAAATAAAGGAACATCGAATAACGATCAAAGGCAGCTGCTGGCGGAAGGGTTATTTTCCGCTCCATTAATATCGATAACGAATCCGCGCGTGAAGCGGCATAAATTTGTGCATGTCTTCGACGAGAGAGTTGAATCGCTACTTCGTGATTTACCCGATCAGCAGGGTGCCCGGCTGTTTCTTGAACGGCTACAAAAGGAAAATCCTCGCGCCTACGAAAACCTGAGCCGCTATCCGGGTTTACTTTCGGACGCCTTGACGCTCGCAGCCTGGAGTCCATTGCTGGCCACGACGCTCGAGCAAAATCCCGACTACATCTCATGGCTAATGCGCGAGCGCACTAGCCCTCGCGTCAGAACTAGCGACGAGTTGAAAGAGTCGCTCGCGCGTTTCGCCCTGACAAACTCTTCGGTGAGCCCACAGGTGTTGCTGGCGCGCTTTCGCCGGCGCGAACTTCTACGCACTTACTTGCACGATATCCGCCGCATCCACACGTTGGTTGAAACTACAGAGGAGTTATCAAACCTGGCTGATGCGATTCTGGAGTATGCTCTAAGCCTCGCGCGCCAGGAGCTTGATAACCGATACGGATCACCGCGGCGCACTGACGATCACGGTCGCAGCGCGACTGCGGAGTTCTGCATTGTTGCGCTGGGGAAACTTGGCTCATACGAACTCAACTACGCTTCCGACATCGATCTCGTGTTCATCTATTCCGACGAAGGCATAACATCGGCGGCAGGGGAACGGGGTGAGGTCAGCAATCGCGAGTACTTCATCAAGCTTGCGGAAACGATTGTCAAACTCGTGGGCCAGCCCTCCGGTGAGGGCGCTGCCTATCGAGTCGACTTGCGCTTGCGGCCTCACGGGCGCGACGGGACACTCTCCTGCTCACTCAACGAAGCCACGCGTTACTACCGCGAAAGCGCCCAGGCCTGGGAGTTGCAAACTCTGATTCGTGCGCGGGCGGCAGCGGGCTCGACGTTGCTGTTCTCTCGCTTCGCCAAAGGCGTTCAGGAACGAGTTTTTTGCAAAGACGTTTCCGTCAAAGAAGCCCTGGCCAGTGTGCGCCTGGCAAAAGAAAAAATAGATAAGCACATCGAGCGTAATTCAGGCGGGTTCAACGTCAAACTCAATCGCGGAGGAATACGAGAGATCGAGTTTATTGCGCAGGCGCTGCAGCTCGCTCACGGGGGAAATGATGAATGGCTGCGCGTTGCCCACACTCTGATTAGCCTCGGCCGGCTTGGTGAAAGAAACCTGATCACCGAGCAGGAACGCACAGAGTTATCTGACGCTTACATGTTCCTGCGCACACTCGAGCACCGGTTGCAGATGGAGCACGGACTGCAGACGCACACCGTTCCTGTTGCTCCGGAGCAGAAGGCTTTGGTGGCGAGGCGGATGAAGTTTTTCGGTCCGAAGGCAAGTGAACAGCTGGATCGTGCTTTGCAATCGCATACATCCAAAGTAAGTAAAGCCTATGAGCGTGTGTTTGGAGCAAGAACCGATTCAAGATCTGAGTCCGCACCCATTGAGAACGTCACTCTAACTGGAGAACCAGTCCCAGATTATGGGCTTGAGCAACCTGTTCATACTGACCTGGCGGCGGCCAATGCGGCTGCCTTCGTTTTTGCACGCCACCTGGTAAATGCGCTGGGCGAAGGACAGGCGCTCGATGTTGAATCGATCACGCTGATCTTGCAGAGAGAAGCACTCGCGTCGCTCAACCCGCACCGAGCTATCACACTTGCCGCCCGCATCGCTTCTTCGCTGGATAAGGCAGACGCCACCATTGCTATCTCCGAAGGGAGTCTGGTTGCTCTCGTTCGACTGTGCGGCTCGTCAGAGTTTTTCGGCGAGATGGTGGCAAGTAATCCCGTGTTGATGACTTCACTGGCTGCTGTGCGCGGAAAACCCCGACGAGACTTCCGCTCTCTGCTGCGCGCGAGCATTACGCCGGAGAATAACTTCTCGACGGAATTGTCTGCCTTGCGACGCACCTGGGCCAGCTTGTTGCTCGACCTTGGCACGCGTGACGCTTCGGGTGAGATATCGATCTTTGAATCAAATCGACTTCAAACCGACTTGGCAACTGCAAGTATTAACGTTGCTTACCTGGTAGCGAAACGCGAGTTGGTGCGGCGCTACGGCCGTCTGGATAATGAGCCACGCATCGCCATTCTCGGGCTGGGACGTCTGGCGAGTGGAGGGGTCGATTATGGGTCAGATCTCGACATCATCATTGTTTACGATTCGTTCCTTCCCGCACCGGTGTCCGCACTGACTCAGGAAGAGGCCTACGCCAGGCTGGGCGAGTTGATGATTGCGGCGCTGGCAAGCGTCACTCGCGAAGGATATCTCTACCGCGTTGATTTGCGCTTGCGCCCCGACGGCAAGAACGGACCTCTAGTCGCAAGCTCGCAAGCGTTCCTCGACTATCTGAAAGAGCGCACAGTTACCTGGGAATGGCTAGCTTACGTGAAACTGCGCGCGGTGGGCGGTGACCTGGACCTCGGCAAGATGATCGAAACCCACGCCAGGCACGCGATTCACGAAGCCGCCCGCAAGAGCGACCCGGAAGAGTTGAAAAAAGAGACCCGTCACGTGCGGGATCGCCTCGAAACGGAAAGAGGAAACCGGGATCGACACAGGGGCATCGACGTCAAATATGCGGCGGGCGGCATGCTTGATGTCTATTTTGCCACCCGCTATTTGCAGTTGCGCGACGACGTTTCCGACCAAGGCGAAGATCGTTCTACAGCGACCACGCTCGAGCGACTGCGGGCTACGGATTCTCTCAGCGAGGAAGATTTTGCAGTGCTAAGCAGCGGTTACACCCTGCTGAGGTCTATTGATCATCATCTGCGTTTGATACTGGGGAGACAAGCACGTTTGCCCGCAACAGATCATCCCGCGCTGAGAGATATTGCCAGGCAATTGGGATTTGGGTCGGCTGTTGATCTTCACGAGCTGCTTGTCGAAAAGATGAGGAGCGTTCGCGAAGCTTACAATCGAATTACCAGGTAGTGGGAAAGAATCAGTATTTCGAATTGCGAAGTTCGGATTTCGGATTTGAAACCCGCGCGAGAGGCCTAGGCGCGATTGAAATTAGGTTGCGTCGATGCAAAACAAATCCGAAATTCGCAATCCGAAATCTGAAAATTCTCAGGCTTGTGCCTCATTCCGAGTCGACTCATACCAGCAGCGCGTGCACCAGGAGTGCGTCGCTTGTCGTTCTTCGAGATCGTAATAACGAGAATGTGGGAGTCGCCGCACGACTTCTTGTTGGTCGTCGTCCAGATCGGACCAGGTTTTTAGACGGCCTTCGCCGCACCGTTGACAGTTTTTGTCAGTGTTCACTTCACTATTCTCTTGTAACAAAGAAAGTATGTTTACTGTTTCCCCCGTCTCGTGTAACTTAGACTTGGTGGCTTCCTGAAGCAACATTGAGCCACAAGATAGCATCCAGATGACGTTAAGGAATAACGAATGTTTAGAATCAAAGCCTCGTACACCGAACAATTGGAATTAAGAACAACAATAGAGCGCGCCCGCGAGTTCTTCAGCGAATTTCGAAACTTTGTCGACTTAATGCCCGGTATTGAAAGTATTCGCAAAGAAGCCGGCGGCATCATGCGTTGGATGGTGCGCGCGGAAGTGCCGGTGATTGGGGCGGTGCACGCAAGCTTTGCGGTTGAGAAAACCGAAGACCGTCCGGAAAGACTGGAATGGTCACCCGCCCGCAGCGAAGCCAAAAACTATCTTCGCTACGCAGCAGCATTCGAGGAGCGCGGTCACAAGGTTTTGGTTCGCATTGCGCAGCACGTGGAGTTGCGCCGGTCCCACGGCAGAGACCTGCACACGCTGGCCGGCCTGATTGGAGAAGGGGCCATCAGTGCGGAAATGCAGAAACGCGTCAGCGAGATGATCAAGACTTTCCTGGAACGCGCCCAAGCCAAGTTGGAAGCAGAACCCGACTGCGAACAACAGGCGGTTTAGATTTGTAGGGACGCCCCTACAACTCAATCAACGGTTTTTCTTTTTTTCGGATGCCCGTAACTAATCATATTCGCAAACATCCGATAAGCCCCCGGTACGCCCGCTCCCAGTTGCCTGTACCACACCAAGCTCGTGTAGATGTAGTGCCCGCGCCCGTATTTCGCGGCGAGCAGCCCGCTTTTCAGTGGAGGTTCGCCTTCATCCCCGGTTTCAAACAAAGCCTGATATTTAGGGTTCCACTCTTTTGGAAAATAAAGCCCGCGCTCCTGAATCCAGCCATCAAAATCAGTTCGAGTAATTCTGTTGGGAAAATCTAACAACTGATGCGCGGGCTCGAGGAATCTGACTGGTGCTGTCTCTTGAGTGACGCGTTCGTTTCCTAAAATGATCGGAAAAGGCGCGAGTTGGGGACGGCCCTTTGCGGGATCTGGATTCCACTCTTCCGTCTTGTGATAGAAAACAATCAGCGTCCCACCTTCTCCAACATAGCTCAACAGGTTTGAGTTTGCTGCGATTAACTCCGGATGAGCCTGGTAGCCACGGTTATCGATAATCAGCGTGTCGTAATCGGCGAGTTCACCCTTCTGGACCTGTTCGACGCTCACCTCTTTCGCGTTAACTCCCAGCGCAGACAGTGACTGCTCGAGTGTTTTATCGTAGCTGGGAATGAATCCGACTCTTAGCTCCCTCACCACGCGCGACTCGCTGTAAACCACCTGAAGAACTCTCTGAGCAATCGGTTGTGAGGACGCTTCGGATTCCACCGACAATAAGAATTGGCCATGACTGTCGCGCGCGCGAGATCGTGCAGCCGTGGACTCTATGGGGATGGCGTTGGATCTTATTGTCAGTTCGCGGGTTTCGTTTGATTCAATAATGACCTCGCGTCCCAGTTCAAAGATATGATATCTGGGCGCGCTTAGTTTCACGGTGCCTCGGAATGGTCTGGCGAGGTTGTTCGAAAGGTTGATTTTAAGAACGAGTGGCCGATTGATGATGGCCGGGGTCAATACGTAAGGCGACGGCGAGATTTCCTTGATCTCAACGGCGGGTGCGATGTCCAGTCTCGTTTCCGTATTTAATGAAAACCTCGCACCGTCGATTTCCAGATCAGCATCCGCGACGAATCGCTCACCAAACAGTTTGCCGTCGTAAAGATGATGTGTCGGCGGGACAGTAGGCGCTGCTGTGGTTGGAGTCATTCGATTCACGGTATTGCTGGTCTTTGTCACTGCGACCAGTAGGTCGGCGGAATCCAGCGGTGCGTGGGTGCCCCAGCTATCAAAAGATATCCTGTTGATCCGGGCGATTCTTTCGCCCGTGTTGGCCAGGCTGACGGTAAATCGCGCCGGATTACCTGGTACCAGAAGTGAATCCTCTGACCTTAGGGTTAACGTGAGGCCTGATGTAAGACCGAGGGCTCGATTTCCCCTTTTTGTGATCAGCCCGAAGCGGTGAGAATGTTCTGCCGGGCCAGTCGTTGAGTTCCTCTGCCTGCGCCGCCAGGCAATCAGAGCATTGAGTACTCTGTCGGGCTCTTCGATAAATTCTGTTAAAGGCCGGCTGTCGATTGTTGGAGGTGCGAGCCGGGTGCTGACTGCTTCGGGAAGAGATAAGCCTTCAAGAAAGCCTTTGGCACCTGCAGGAAGCTGCTCCTTGCCCGGCCCTTCCCGGACCAGAGCGTATCGAGTTAGCGGCAGGCTTTTCTGACCTCGCATTCGCTCGGCAATGGTTTTCGGCCACGGCCCCTGGGAGGCGTGCTTTTGCAATGCGGCCAGAGATTGCTCCGCGTAGATTGTTCCGCGCACCGGATCGCGCTCGTTGGGATCTACCGTGATTAACTTTTCAGAGTTTGCAGTGCTTGGCGTAGGGGTGCCTCCCCCGAAGCCGCCCCTGCGAACAAAGAGTCGGCTGGGCTGCCAAACAGTCAGCCTTTGCAGTTGTTCGGGAAATCGTCTGAGATCGGCTGCGGCGTCGAACGCTTCGAGTATTAAGCGACCAGTTGCCTGGTGATGACCATGGCCCCGCGAGGTATCGTGATTCGTAATGATGATGTCGGGACGGAGCTCACGAATCTTGAGCACCATGCGCCGGAGCGCTTCATCGTGACCCCAGACGCGAAAAGTTTCTTCCGCGCTCTTGGAGAATCCAAAATCACGCAAGCCGAGGAAGTAGGGCTCTGAGCCTTGAATCTTTGAGGCCTCAATTGTCTCACGGGCTCGGATCACCCCCAGCTCCTCATACAGTTCGGGGCCTACAGCATTCTGTCCGCCCTCACCGTAAGTGGAAAACAGACTAACGGTGTGTATGCCATGCTTGCGTCGCAAAATTGTCAGGGTCGTTCCGTCTTCGTCATCGGGATGTGCGGCCACACACATCACCGTCCAAGGATTTGTAAGATCGAGTAGTGCCTGGTAAAGCTCGGGCTTATCGATTGGGCGGATCGTAGCAGCGGGCGCGGGTATGGGCGAAGGCGAGGGTTTTTGAGCAAGTGACGATGGTGCCAGAACAAACAAAGCGCTAAGCAACAAGTACAGCCGCCATCGAAATGGTTTGTTCGGTAAGCTCGTTCTAAAGTGATCTTTAAATTCCATAGCCGGTAAATGTTGACTCCAGTCCTATCAAGATCGGGTCCGCTCCAGTCGCGCCGCCACAACCAAGCTCACTCCTATAATGAATATTAGAACCACGCCGTAAGCGGCTGCGGCCCCCAGATTGAAATCGCGCAGCTCCGAAGCGATAGCAATTGAAACCGGCCGATTCGAGGGCACAAACAGCAGCACCGAGGCCACATACTCGCCCAGGCCGATAACAAACGCCAATAAGGTCCCCGCTGCCGCTCCAGGCCAAACCAGCGGCAAAGTAACACGCCGGAATCTCTGCCACCAGCGCGCACCCAGGCTTCCCGCGGCTTCCTCTAGCGCCGGATCGAGTTGTTCCATGCTTGCTTGAACAGCGCGAACGACGAGCGGCATGAAGCGCAAGAAGTAGACCACCGCCAGAATCCAGAACGTTCCGATCAGAATATATGAACCCAGTAACGGGCTGGGCTTGCCGTAAGCTTCCGCCAGCGCGACTGCAACAACCGTTCCCGGCAAGGCCCAGGGAATGAGTACCACCAGCGACAGCAAACGCTTCCAGGCGCGACTCCCTTTTCCCATGGCTAAAGTGGCGACGCAGAAGCTCCAAACCAGCGCCGCCAGGGCGGCAATCGCCGACATCGATAAGCTATTTATGAAGACTTCACTCGCGTCTTTCTCCGTCAGGATGCGGGCGTAGTTGGCGAGCGTGTACGCCGGAGGCAAGGTTTGGGTGGTCCATCGACCATCCTGGGCAAAGCTCACCAATACCAGCGTAGCTACCGGCAGGACAAGCAGAGTCGCGAAGAGCACTCCGCAAACTATCGCTGCTGCGCGGGCCTTGCCGCTGGTAATCGGCTTAAGCCGGCGACCAGTTCCTTTCATCGCGGCGGCGGCAAACTTCCGAGTTCCTTCGTAGCGCTGAAAGAAGATCAACGCGCCCAAGGAGAACGCCGCCAGGATTACTGTTTCAGTAAGGGCCAGCTCCAAATCGCCGCGCTGACGTGCGGTGAAGATCTCGAGGGTCAGCACGCGCACGCTGCCGCCAAAAAGAAGCGGAGCGCTGAATGAGGCCATCGAAGTCATGAATGTTAATAGCCCGGCGGCGACTAGGGAGGGCGTGAGTTGTGGCAGGACCACGCGGTACAACACGTGAACAGATCCAGCTCCCAGGCTGCGTCCCGCTTCTGCGAGTCCCGCATCAATCCTTCGCAGACCTGCGCCAGTCAGGACGTAAAAGAACGGATACATCGTGTAGGTATGAAACAGCAGCAAGGCGCTCCAGCCACGCAGCGACCACGGTGGCGTTTCCAGACTAAAGATCGACTGCACCAGCCGCGCCAGGATCCCTGACTCGCCGCACAGAAAGATAAAAGCTACTGTTCCAACGAGCGGCGGTAGCACCAACGGTAGCGCCGCCAGGACCGCAAAAAGTCTGCGTGCAGGAAATGAGTAGCGCTCGAACAGAAAAGCGAGCGGGATTCCCACCAGAGCGCAAAACAGCACCGTCAGAATTGATACTCCGAGACTGGTAAATACCGACTCCAGCACCGCACCTTGAGACAATGCCTCTCGGTAGTTTGCCAGTGACCATTGCTGGTTTCGCTGAAGTGAGCTGACGACAACGTGCAAATTCGGGTAGATGACGCCGTAGATCAGGACCAGGGCAGTTACAAGGAAAAGAACCAGCCGCGGGGACACGGAGACGGAGAGACGGGGAGATGGGGAGATGGGGCGCCGGGGCGACGGGGAGACTGGAAGCATCGGCGATGGGGAGATGCGGAGATGCGCAGCAGCTTGTTGGGGGTTAGAAGACTTAGTATTTTTCTCCTCTTCTCCCATTCTTCCCGTCCCCGCTTCTGGGGCCTGATCAGTCATCCTTCAGGAGTAAGAGCCGCTCCGGAGGAAGCGTAACGAAGCATGAGTCGCCGACGGCGAGAGCGTCTGGCTGCAGCACCAGGGCTTGAAGTTGAAGGCCGTTGGCATCGAGCTTAAGGCTCGAAGTAGCTCCTGCAAAGTTAAGCTCTCGCACACGCGCGGGCAAAACATTTTCGGATCTTTCGCTGCGCCTGGTAATTAGCAGATGCTCTGGACGGATGGCCAGAAAGCAAGACTTGTTCATTGGTGCCAGCTCGTCATTCCGTATTGGCAGACCCAGCGTGTGGTCTCCCTCCATGGTTTTGAATTCACCAAGGGCGGACTTGCTTGAGCTGAGGCGCATCACTCGGATCAGATTGTTGCGTCCGAGGAAGCGAGCCACTGAAATCTGCGCCGGATGTTCATAAAGCTCGCGGGGCTTGCCCGTCTGCAGGATACGTCCTTCCATCATTACACCTATCCGATCGCATAGCGCGAAGGCCTCCTCCTGATCGTGAGTTACGTAAACAGCAGTCAACCCCAGGCGATTTACCAACTCGCGTAACTCGCCACGAGTGTCCTCGCGCAAGGCCACGTCGAGGTTGGAGAGGGGTTCGTCAAAAAGCAATAGTGCGGGCTCGATAGCAATTGCGCGCGCAATGGCGACCCGCTGTTGCTGACCCCCGGAAAGTTCGTCGACTCTCCTTTTCTCATAATTGGGAAGTTGGACTAGTTCGAGGGCGCTGGTTACTTGTTCAGCGATTTCCGCCTTGGGTTTGTGCCGGGCCCGTAAGCCGAAGGCAACGTTCTCAAAAACGTTCAGGTGAGGAAAGAGCGCATAGTTTTGAAAGACCATGCCGAAGCCGCGACGCTCCGGCGAGAGATTAGTAATGTCCTTGCCGTCAAACTCGATGCTTCCTGAATCAGGTTTTTCCAGCCCGGCAATCATGCGAAGCGTGGTTGTCTTGCCACAGCCTGATGGACCAAGCAAACCAAAAAACTCGCCCCGGTCAACATTGAGAGACACGTCAGCGACAGCTGGAGTTGAATCGAAATGCTTGGAAATGCCCTTGAGAGCAAGGAGCGCCATTCTCATCTAAGCCTTTAGTCCCGTCGGGACGAGATCTTTATGAACTCTGGATAAAACTAGGGTGAAGCTCCGTAGGAGCGAAATCTAATGTCTCGCTAAAGTGGGCCCCATCGTCTGCACGTTTCGCTCCTACGGAGCTGTGCTTGATTGGGATCATAAACTATAAACATTGGGCTCCTAACGGAGCCAAGTCCGATTTCAGTTGCTCCTTCCGCGAATCTCAGTGTCCCAATAGCGCAGCCATTCGTTCCCTTGTTTACGCAGCAATTCCCAATCGATTGACATGCGTTTAAAGGGTTCGTTCATCCAGCCGGGCAGCTGCGATCGATCGATGTCAGTACGAACGGGCATGCGATAGTAAGTACGTGCGGCTTGAACCAGACTCTCCGAGGTGGTTGCAAACTCATAGAATCGCTGCGCTTCTGCTTCGTTGGGAGCCCCCCGCACGATAGCGATTCCATCCGAGATTACTGGTGTGCCGCTCGCTGGAATCACATAAGCGAGCGGAAAACCTCTCTGCTCTTTGTAGATCCATACATCCGGCAGATTCCACAGACTGATAAGTCCTTCACGGCGAGCCAGCTTCTGCATTAACAGCGTGCCGTCCGCCGTGTATTCATGGACGTTGGCATCGAGCCGGCGCAACCAATCATAACCCTTCTCGGGTGAACCGCTGTCCTTATAAAACCGCCAGATCATGGCGCCAAAGATAGCCCTCATGGAATCCGAGGGATTCGGATTACGAATCAAAACCTTGTCACGCCACCTTGGATCCAGAACATCGTCCCAATCGCGGGGAGCATCTTCCGGCCTCACAGTCTCGTTGTTGTAGACAATCACTTCCGGCGTTTCGTAAATTCCGTACCATCGATCCTGCGGGTCGTGGCTTGACGCTGCCACTTTCTCCGACCAGGTGGGACGATATGACGCGAGGAGGTTCTCTTCAGCGGCCGTCTGAAATGTGGTGTGGGCAGCTCCCCACCAGAGATCCGCCTGGGGACGGTTGCGCTCGGCACGCACGCGCTCCAGGATTTCGCGCGAACCCATATCGAGAAACTGCACATCAGTATTCGGATGCTGTTGCTTGTAGCGCTCGATGAAATCGCGCAACTGTGCTTGCCCGTGGGGAGTGTAGATCAAAAGCTTGTTTGTGGCTGGAACGCTGGAACGATTGCAGGAGAGGGCTGCAGCTAAAAGGCAGAGCAGCGTCAGGGCCGGGGCATGCTTTAGCGACATTTATTCTTCCGCGACAAATAGTAGGGACGTGATGGAACGGCCCATGCTAGCACACAACTATCCGGCAATATCTTATCTCTTAGCAAGTGCTGGTAGTTGAGAGTTCAAGCTTTAGCTTGTCCGCACCGCTAGCCGCAACCTAAAGGTTAAACTCTCACTTTCCGGTATCCCGGTTGGCAGGTCGCAATGCCTTTCCCCGGAGTTAGTCTGTGATAGATTCGCAATGGAATGCGGTTAGGCTGACAAACTCATGACGGCAACAGTAAAAAGAAGAATTGTGAGGGCCGGCGGGTGGGGGCTAGTCAAACGGCTAATTAAACCCATCCCGATTATCGGTTCTATATTTGCCCTGGGACTTGCCGGCTACGAAATCAAGAAGAAGGGTCTGCTGCCGGGAGCCGTTCATGTAGGTCTTGATGTAACGCCGGTTGTTGGTACCGCTAAGAATGTGATTGAAATCTTCACCGGGGATTGGATTCCGGATAAGCCCTCCGCGAACTCCGCAGCCACC
>JBPCMM010000146.1:0-27309 GCA_051002255.1 Pyrinomonadaceae bacterium | reverse complement strand
CCCTATCGCCTTCGGGGGGGGGCAGGTTGTGTCCCCCCCCTGCGTGAGCAGAAACACCACAGCAGCCCGCGCCACCCCCCCCTTCCCGACCTCGAGGCTATCCTTCTTGAGCCTCTGATGCATTCTTGAATCATTATCTTGGCTCTACTTCCTCTCCAACTTTTCATCATAAAGTAGTTGATAATTCCAAAAATTTGTCATCACCTTAAACACGTAGTCCTTCGTCTGAGAAAAACCAAGTTCCGGCACGTAGCGGTCGGTTTCATTAGAACGTGACCGCCCGATCCAGCGAGCAACGTTTTCAGGACCGCCATTGTAAGAAGCTGCAACTGCCTGGGGCTGCGCTGGAAACTGTCTGAATAGATTAGCAAGATACTGGGAGCCAAACAGAATCGCTGTATCAGGATTGTAGAGGTTGTCCTGAGTGAAATCGCTTAAGCTAAGTTGGCGGGCGATGTCGCTAGCTGTCTCAGGAATGAATTGCATCAACCCACGTGCGGCCGCCACCGACTTCGCGTCCGACTGGAAGCGCGATTCCTGTCTGGCAATCGACACCACAAATCTCGGATCGACCCCTCTCGGCAGGGCGTGCCTGCGCAGCGACTCGCGATAGGGCAGTGGATATAACAAGTCGACCAGCTCGCGTGGTGCTAGTTCCAGAACGTAGTCGACGGGGACGTTTTTCCAAAGTTGTTCGCCAAAGCGCACTGCGCGATTCGCTAAGCCACCTCGCAAGGAGTAGATCGCTAGAGTGTAATCGAGATCAGACTGAGTTGTGACGGCCGCAGTTTTTTCCGGCGGACCGGTGGCCCGCGGTACAGACTTGGCCCCAGTCTGGTCGCTTCCTTCCGAGCCCGCCATAGCAAACTCCGGCACACCTTCATCGTACAGGCCTAGGAATAACAGCTCTTCGGCAAGTGCCTGATGAGACGTCTCTAAACCGTCTCCCTGCAGGTTGGTAGAATTAACTTCTTGTCGGCCCAGTGTCAGCAAGGTGAATGATGGAAGCTTGAAAGTAGGCAATGCTTGATAGCCGCGCCGCAGAAGCCTTAGCATCTCATCTCGCCGCGCCGCATCATCCATTACCCGCAAACCGTCCTGGGCCAAACGTCGTCCCTGTTCTGCCTGACCGGTGTTGATCGCTTTTTCCGCGGCCGAACGCAACGCGTTTGCACGTGTCTCTAGAAGAGGGCGCGTCATGGCATCGGAGCCAATTGCCAGCAGTCGTTGGGTCGACCGCTTTCCGTAGTATTCGTTTCTTCCATCGGGGATTGAAAGGTATTCAGAGACCGCTTCGTTGGTTCTTCCCAGTTGCTCCAGCGCGTAGCCGCGGAGGAACGTCAATTCTTGTGGAGTGGTTCCCCCGGGTACGCGGGTGCCGCCGAGATCCGATCGGCTGCGAAGTTCATTTGCGTCGGACGCTACTTCCTGCCACGCACCCTGCGCGAGATGAATTCTCGTCTGGGCAAAGAGAGCCAGGGCGTCCGCGCTCTGGCCCTTGAAACGAGTGCGTGTTCGTTGGACCCAGTCAAGCGCTTCTTTGTGGCGACCAGCTTCGTACAGGGCATCGATGATGTTTAGATAGGCGCGCTCAGGATTGGGCGCATCCGGGAATCGTTCGATGAAACGACGGTAAGCAGCCACCGCCTCATCGGTTCGTTTAAGACGATTGTATGTGCCGGCTGTGAAACTAAGGGCGTCGCGTGCACTCATGCTGTCGGGAAACTGCTCCTGAACACGCTGAAAGTGTTGCAAAGCCTCGTCGTATTTCAGTTGAAGGTAGAAACCCCGTCCCGTTTGATAGAGTGCGTTCGCCACGGTCGGACTGTGTGGATAACGCTCGACAAGCGCGAGATAGTGATGCCGCGCCGCATCAAAGTCCCGATTGAATTGATAAACCGAAGCGCGTAGGAGATGCTCTGTTTCCGAGAGTTGTGCCACCGTACGCTGATCTGCGCCTGCTGTTCCGATGACATCGATGGCATCGAGGCCGCGCACACCGGCTAGCGCAAAGTCGTCAGGCCGGGAGGCGTCGGGCATCTGCATTAACAGCCTGGAAAACGCTTCGCGAGCTTCCTGCCGCTTTTCGGCGGCCAGCATTGACTGTGCGATCAGGGTCAGTGACTCGCGGGCCAAAGATCGATTCTTCGACTCCCGGAGGGGCCGCAGCGCAGCTACCGCAGCGCCGTAGTCTTTGCTTTCGTAAAAGCTCTGCCCCAACCTCATGATTGCCGCCTCGCGCAACAGACTCCTGGGCGCGGTTGCAATCACCTGCCTTAGTTTTTCGCGTTCGAGAACGAGGTCGCCGGTTGCCCGGGTCAACCGGGCGAGATGCCATAAAGCATATTGCGAGAGTACAGACTGGCGCGCGACGATGGATTGATAGCTCGCGTTAGCGTCGGCGGACGCCCCTGTTTTCTCCTGTAGCCTGCCGAGTAGATAGTCATAATTATTTGCTGTCAGGGTTTCAGAGTTTGAACCACGTAAAGAGTTAAGCTCTGCGAGCGCGGCTTCGACATCACCGGCGTCCATCGCCGATCTGATTCGTGCATGACGTTCCTGCGGTGTTTGCCCATAGGAGGAAAAAGGTGCACACAGAGTCACCACGACTCCGAAAGCGAGGTTGAGCAGTTTGGTTTTATGGTGCACGTGTGGAATTATCATCTACGGCGAGGAATTTCCCAAACTGGTCGGATTGGTAGTTATTTAAATTTGCTAGTTCGTTTAGTCATTGCCGATTTCATTCATTGCCGATTGCCGATTGCCAATTGCCGATTTAAGGAACGGTCTTTGACAAATGGTCTTTGGTCTATGATGGTACAGAGGTAGGAGCTTCGGGGAGTTTCTTCCAATCGAAAATTGGCAATCGGCAATCTCTCGTATGGCTTCTGAAGAAAAAAGCACAGCTCAGATCAGTCAACGCGCCAAGCTGTTGGAGGGCGCGCGCATCGCCGATGACATCAAGCGAGAGGTCGCGTCCGAGATTGAGCAGCTCTGGCGGAGACCTGAACAAAGACCCTGCCTCGCAGCGGTACGGGTCGGCGATGATCCAGCTTCAGAGGTCTATGTCAAGAACAAAATCCGGGCTTGCGAGGAAGTTGGAATTCGGTCAGAACATCACGCGCTGTCGGGTTCGACTACGGTTAGCGAACTGCGGGAGCTGATCGCGTCGCTCAACTCGCGGGATGAAATTGACGGTATTCTGGTTCAGATGCCGCTGCCCTTGGACATCGACGAAGCCGCAATCATTGAGACTCTGCATCCGGCGAAGGATGTCGATGGATTTCATTCTGTGAACGTGGGACGTCTCGCCCTGGGCCGGCCGACCTTTGTGCCTTGTACTCCGGCAGGAATTATCGAACTCCTCACCCGCAGTGAGGTTCCTATTCGCGGAGCCAATGCTTGTGTTGTGGGGCGTAGCCAGATCGTCGGCCGCCCGATGGCGCAGCTTCTCGTCCAGGGTGACGCAACCGTGACAATTTGCCACTCACGAACGCAGGATCTCAAATCCGTGACGAGGCAAGCTGACATACTCGTGGTGGCCGTCGGTCGCCCCGGGCTGATCAGAAGGGAGCACATCAAGTCAGGCGCGACCGTTATTGATGTGGGAATGAACAAGATCTCCGAGGAGAGCGTTGTCCGGGAGCTATTCGGTGACGGGGCAGAGCGAAGATTAGAAATCATCAAGAAACGCGGTTACACGCTCGTAGGCGATGTGCATCCCACGGAAGCAGACGAGGTAGCCGGAAGGCGCACCCCAGTGCCGGGTGGCGTGGGCTTGCTCACCGTCGCGATGCTGATGCGAAACACGGTCAAGGCTGCGCGGCAGAGAAGGGGATAAAACATTGCCGATTGCCAACTGCCAATTGGAAGAAATTCCTCGGAACCGCCCACCTCCGTACTACTCCGGAGGCCAAAGGACAATTACCAAACACCTGTTCTTTAGATCGGCAATCGGCAATCGGAAATCGCAACCATGCTGCGCATTGGTTTAACAGGATCGATTGGGGTAGGGAAATCATTCGTTGCCGGTGCCCTGGCTGAGCTTGGCTGCCACGTGTTAGACGCGGATCAGGCTGCGCGAGAGGTGGTTGCCCCGGGCTCTGCCGGTCTATCGGCGGTCGTAGGAGCTTTCGGCGAGGGCGTCCTTCGGAAAGACGGAACACTGGATCGACAACAGCTCGGTTCTCTGATCTTTGACGACCAAGGCAAGCGTCAACTTTTAAACTCGACACTTCATCCATACATTCTTGCATTGCAGGATGAACAATTACGCGAATGGGAGTCTCTGGATCCTGAGGGGATCGCCGTGGTCGATGCGGCCCTGATGATTGAGTCTGGCGGCTTCAAACGCTTTGACAAGTTGATTGTTGTACACTGCCAGCCGGAAGTTCAGATAGAACGTTTGATGGCTCGAGATAACCTGACTCGTGAAGAAGCGCAAAAACGAATCGATGCTCAGATGCCGCAGGAAGCGAAACAGAGGTTTGCCGATTACCTGATTGACACATCACAAGGATTTGAAAACGCTCGGAAGCGCACGGGCGAAGTCTACGAAGAGTTGCGCCGGGTTAATATGCAAGAGGACGAGATCTAAGGTAGTGTCCTAGTTCAGTTTTTCTTAGTGTTTCGAGTACTCTGAAAACAAGTCCGCAATTCTGTGATGTCTAAGTAATGTTGCGACCAACAAACGAAGCGATCCACTAAAGCACACGAACCAACACGAAGTCTTGTTAGTGCCATTTCGTGTGATTTCGTGGACCCTGGTTTTCAAAAACCAGGACACTAAGATCAGATGTTCATTGATCATTAACACATGAAGAGTTCTCCCTACATCGGAAGAAGAGCACAGACCATATTCGCCGGACTATTGCTCGTAGTTTTGGCAATTGCTCCCATCAGTTGCTTCGAGGATGAAAGCTACCAGCCTTATTACGGACGCGTTGTAGTGCGGAGCAGTCAGGACTTTCGCTGGATCGATGGTGGTCTGCCGCAAACTTTTGACCCGGCGTTCGCTGCGGCGCCTCCCGACACCGACGTGGTGAGGGCAATCTTTGAAGGCCTGACTGACTACGATCCGCGAACGCTGGCTCCCGTCCCAGCCGTTGCCACCCGCTGGGAATCGTCCGACGAAGGCCGTACGTGGACCTTTTACCTTCGAGAAGAAGCTCGCTGGTCAAATGGTGAGGCCGTAACGGCGAAGGACTTTGTTGATTCATGGCAGCGCACAGTGAAGATTGGAGATCTGGCCCCGCATACAAACCTTCTCAGCAACATACAGGGAGCCCGGTTAGTGCCCCCGGCTGAGCGGCTGGCTACCAACGGCAAGAGGGCCCGTCAGGATCAGGAATCATCGGCCGCAGTCAATTCAAGACGCGATTCAAGACGCGATTCAAGACCCGATTCAAGACCCGATTCAAAACGCCTCGGCGTTGAGGCTGTTAGTGATCGACAATTGCGGGTCTATTTACAATCCCCCGATTTGAATTTTCCGGCACTTGTCGCACATCCGGTCTTTCGTCCCGTGAAACTCACCGATGAAGATACGCTGCAACGAATTGGACCGCTTGGTCTCGTTTCAAACGGCGCTTTCATGCTGGCCAAGAGTGAAGCCGATCGAGTGCTGCTGGAGCGAGCGGGAAATTACTGGGACAAGCAGGAAGTAAATCTGGAGCGCGTCGAGTTTGTAGGAACAAAGAATTCGGAAGCAGCCCTCACGGCGTACCGAGCAGGTGAGGTCGATGCCGTTAGCAATTCCGCTTTCGAGCCGCTGGCCTTGAAACTCCTCGCGCCATACAAAGACTTTAGGCGAGAGACTTACGGAGCGCTCACCTATTACAGCTTCAATGTGTTGCATGAACCGTTTGATGATGTGCGCGTGCGCGAAGCCCTAGCTATCGCCATCGATCGGGATCGTCTATCTCAGGATGAATTGGGAGGAGCCACCGAACCCGCGAAGAAGTTTCTGCCTGAAGCGATGTCTGGTTCGAAAGTGGTAGTGGCGAAGGCAGAGTTGCTGGAGAAAGATATCGTGCGCGCTCAAAAGTTGCTCGCCGAGGCAGGTTTTCCCGATGGAGACGGGTTCCCGACCGTGAAGCTGCTCATAAATCGCAACGAGCAGCAGCGGCTGGTGGCGCAATCAATTGCCTCGATGTGGCGAAGCGTACTGAACATCGAAACCGAAATAACCATAAAACCCTGGGACGAGTATGAGGCCGCAATTCGGGTGGGCGATTACGATATTGTGCGGCGCGGAATGGTCATGCAGACAACGGATGAGCTAACCAATATCCGAGCGCTGTTTGCACCGGACGGGCAGTCGGCTGAATCCGGTGCTACGGGGCAGGTAGCTGGATCCCCGAACCGTTCTACTGTCGCGGAGGGCGAGCGGTCGGCGGACAAAAGGATCCCCACTCAACACGTAATCCAGTCAGAAACCGAGGCCCTGAATGAGTTGAGAGCAATTCCACTGTATTTCGCATCCTCCTACGCTTTGGTGAAACCTTACGTGTCTGGCTTCGACTCAAACGTTATGGATATGCCATCTCTGAAGCACGTGCGCATTGACACTAATTGGCGCGAACCAAAGCCCGACGGCTCGAACCCGCTCAAATGATGTTTTCGAATACCCAAACTCCTAGATTCTCAAAAGGCGGGTTTCAGCCGCCGCTAACTTGGAGGTCAGGAAGGGTCAAAGCATAAAGCGCCTCGCTCAAAGATCCACAGCTTCCAACCTGCGAATTTCCTGTGCTTGAATCGGTTAACCCAGAGTTGGGAGGAAGCATCAGTTGATCAAAGCATTTCCGCATGTTAACTTGCCCGCGCCGGCGGGGGAGATAAACCTCACTGTTGACCCTAAGACATTTGGTAGAATCATTCTGGGGAGGACAGCGTCCGAATCGCGTGCCCTCGAGGAAGCAATAAGTGGCCACAATCTACGTCAAGCAAGCGATTGCCGGAGTTTTAGTCGGCACACTACTCTTCACCGCAATCTCCTGTCGGGTGTCGGCCACAAATGAAGAATTCTTCGGTCGAACAGTTCCACCTGAGCGGAATATCCTTCGTTATGTAAACGGCGCCGAGCCAGAGTCGCTCGATCCGGCGATCAGTTCTGGTCAACAAGAGGCGCGTATTTACATGGCACTCTACGAAGGACTTGTCGAATACGATCCGAAGTCTCTCGATGCGATTCCCGCAATAGCCGACCGTTGGGATGTGAACAACGACTCATCGGAGTTTGTTTTTCACTTGCGCACAAACGCTCGCTGGTCTAATGGAGAACCGATCAACGCCCATGATTTTCTTTACAGTATTCGGAGATCCCTCACGCCCGAAGTTGAATCCCGTTCGGCAGGCCTGGCTTACCCCATTAGGTATGCCGAGGCTTTTAATGCAGGCGCCGTATTTGTCCGTGACCCCGCCAGCAATCAGTTTCTACTCAAAAAGAACTTTGCCGGCGATGAGCCAGCCGTGGAAGCGCTTAGCCAGAAGTCTCTGGGGACGGATGAACGGGAATATGAACCAACTGCTGACGAGCGGGCGCCGGTTCGCGACACGCCATTTCACCAGCTCATGCATTCACCTGAAAGGGTTGTCCTCCCCGGTGCTGAGAAAGCCCGCAACAAGTTACTAGAAAGCAATTCTAAGCTGCTGGCGGCTGTGGCTGGTAAAGAACTAGTAAAGGTAAGAGCTGAGGACGTGGGCGTCGAGGCGGTTGATGACTACACCGTGCGTATCTCTCTTTCTGAATCCGTGCCTTACTTTACTGAACTAGTAGCACATCAGATCTTTCGTCTGGTGCCACGGAAGGTGATCGAACGATATGGTGCGAAGTGGACGGACGCAGCGAATATCGTAACCAGTGGTGCTTTCAAGTTGAAATCATGGAAGCCATACAGTGAAGTGGTGGTCGAGCGCAATCCGATGTACTGGGATGCAGAAAGCGTCCGACTTGATGAGATCCACTTTTATACGTCCAGTGATCATCCCACCACGATGAATCTGTATAAAGTGGGTTCGGCGGACGCGGTCGTGAACCACTCCGTGCCTAATGCCTGGCTGGACGTCGTCCGTCCGAAGAAGGATTACATGGACGCCGCAGAGGCCGCGATTACCTACATTCTCATCAATGTCACTCAACCGCCAATGAACGACCTCAGAGTTCGCAGGGCGTTCAACATGTCTATCGACAAGATCAACTATTCAAAGGCCAAGAAAATCACGAAGCCGCTGTCTGCCTTTACGCCTGAGGGTATTTTTGTTGGTTATCCACAAGCGAAAGGGGAGGGCTTCGATCCGGAGGCGGCGCGACGGTTACTAGGCGAGGCGGGTTATCCGGTGACCCAGAAACCGGACGGAACCTACCAGTGCGAGAAGTTTCCCGCCGAGGAGGTCAAGTTTGCTTTCGCGACTCACTCTTCGAACAGAGCTCTGGCGGAATTTATGCAGGCCCAGTGGAAGCAGAACCTGGGGATCAGCGTCATGTTGAGCAATATGGAATCGAAGACTTATATGGCTGCGCGTGGGAAGCTCGACTACAAGGGCTTTGCGCTAGGTATCTGGGGTGCAGATTACATGGACCCCACTACTTTTCTAAATCTCTTTCGAACGCGCGGCGGCGACAATGGTAGTGGTTGGTGGGATCAGAAATACGTGGTTCTGCTTGACGAAGCGAACCATACAGTCGACGCCCAGAAGCGTTATGCGTTATTGGCCAAAGCTGAGAAACACATGCTGGATGCGCAGCCCGTGATCCCGATCGAGACCACCGCAGTGAACTGGGTCAAAAAACCCTACGTGAAAGGCTTATACCCAAATCCCGCATGTCTCTTCGCGTGGAAGTTTGTATATATCGAGCGCGACGCGGCCAAGTGGGATTATGGCACCCCCAGTTTGACGGATTAAGACATTGCCGATTCACCACATTGTCGATTGCCAATTGCCGATTGGAATGGACTTGTGGGAGCCTTGGCTCCCGTACCATCGAAAGGCCACGCCAACTACCAAAGACCTGTTTCCTTAAATCGGCAATTGGCAATTGGAAATCGGCAATAACGAACTCCGCCTAAGAATGCTTCGCTTCATCATTCGACGTCTGATAATTACGATCCCGACGATCCTCGTTGTGATTACCATAACGTGGGGACTGATCCGTCTCGCGCCGGGCAACTTCTACACCGGTGATAAGGCACTCCCAGAGGCAATCGAAAAGAACATTCGCGAAAAGTATGGCCTGGATAGACCCTGGCACGAACAGTATCTCCGGACAATGGGCCATATTCTCCGTTTGGATTTTGGTACGTCCTTGAAATACGAGGGGAAGTCGGTCAATGAGATTATCGCGCGATCGCTTCCCGTTTCAGCGGCGGTTGGAGGACTCGCCTATCTACTCGCGCTGATCGTGGGAATTACAGTCGGATCCATTGCCGCGCTCAAGCAAAATTCGAAATGGGACTATGCCTTCATGACTCTGGCCATGCTCGGCATATCGATCCCAAACTTTGTGTTGGGCCCCATTTTGGTTCTCTTCTTTTCGATGACCCTTTACTGGCTTCCACCTTCACGTTGGGACGGTTTTCCCAGTAAGAGCATGATCCTGCCGGTGATTACACTTTCGGCGCTCTACATGGCCTACATCGCACGACTTACACGAGCGGGCATGCTGGAGGTACTCAGGTCAGACTATATCCGCACAGCCCGGTCGAAAGGACTCAGCGAGACTCAGGTTGTTATTCGTCACGCTTTGCGCGGCGGTTTGCTACCGGTCGTTTCTTACACAGGGCCTGCGTTGGCATTTCTGTTGACGGGCACTGTTGTAGTTGAGAGGCTGTTTGTCCTGCCCGGGCTGGGAAACTATTTCATCCAAGCATCTCTCAATCGTGATGAGCCGCTTGTTCTCGGCATCGTGGCTTTCATCGCAATGACTCTTCTAACGATGAATTTGCTTGTGGACATAGCCTACGGCTATCTCGACCCACGCATTCGGTATTGAATGAGTCCGCACATTAACGGCCGCCGCTTATTCGGATTAACAACGTGACAAGCAACGTCTTCCTGTCCTGACAATGAACGACGAACGACCACCAACTCCGCACGAGCCTGAGACGCCCGAGCCCGCTTTCACGCCTTTGGGAACGCCACCTGCGCCGCCCATTCGTCCGCGCAAAGGGGATGTTATTCATACCGGGCCAGAGCTAGCCGTCGGGGAAGGGGATGTTCGGTCCGCGGAGCGAGCAGAGTTTGTGACCGGCAGGTCGCTCTCGAGAGATGCCTGGCGAAGGTTGCTAAAGAATAGACTGGCAGTATTCGGCATGATTATGGTCGCGACGATTACCCTGGCTTCGGTTACCGGACCATTTCTCATTAAGCAATTTACCGGGTTGACTCCTGACTATATTCCCACCGATATCGCCGCATTAAAATCGCTTCCGCCGTTTACCTCCCCGGATGGTTCGTTTTCGTGGTTACACCCCATGGGAACTGACAATCAGGGCCGCGATCTGCTGGCGCGTGTGCTTCAGGGTGGGCAAATATCTTTGATGGTTGGCATTATCGCAACGCTCATGTCGCTCATAATCGGAGTCAGCTACGGGGCGGTTGCGGGTTATCTCGGCGGTCGTTTTGATAGCGTCATGATGCGCCTGGTCGACGTGCTCTACTCACTGCCGTACATCATCATTGTGATCGTCCTCCTGTCGATGTTTCGCAGTCAGACCGCTCGTGGCCAGCTCATCCTGCTGTTCGTGGCCTTGGGCTCCGTGTCGTGGCTGACCATGGCGCGGATCGTACGCGGACAAGTGCTCTCGCTGAAGAACCAGGAGTTCGTGATAGCCGCTAGAGCTACCGGCGTTTCGACTCCTCGAATTATCTTCCGGCACCTGGTGCCCAATACGATCGGGCCGGTGATTGTTTACGCCACGCTAACCATCCCGACAATTATGCTGACAGAGGCGTTTCTCTCTTTTTTGGGGTTTGGAGTGCAACCGCCGATCGCGTCATGGGGCAGCCTGACCACTGACGGAATTCAGAACATCGCAATCTTTCCCTGGCAGCTTATTTGTCCAGGGGTGACAATGGGGCTGACATTGTTCTCGCTGAACTTCCTTGGTGACGGATTGCGCGACGCGCTTGATCCGCAGATGAGGCAGTTCTGAGATTTCAGATCTGAGATCCCAGATCTGGAATCTTTAAATTTTAGGATCAGGATCTGATTCAAAAGTCTACGACCTGATGAGCACCAGCAACGGAAATCTTCTGGAAGTCAGGGATCTACGGACCTACTTCCACACCGAGGACGGCACGGTTAAGGCCGTGGATGGAGTCACGTTCAACCTCCGGCGTGGTGAGACGCTGGGAATCGTTGGCGAGTCTGGTTCCGGCAAATCTGTTACGAATCTTTCAATCATCCGCCTAATCCAAACTCCGCCTGGGCATATCGTTTCAGGCGAAGTCGCCTTCGATGGTCGAGATATTCTGCGACTTACAGAAGACGAAGTACGCCGGATTCGCGGCCGGCGCATCGCGATGATCTTTCAGGATCCGATGACGTCACTCAATCCCTTCATGAAGATCTCCCGACAGTTGATGGAGATGACCCGCCTTCATTTAGGCCATTCGAAAGGCCAGGCGTACGCGCACGCGGTCAAGATGCTCGAGACCGTCGGGATTCCAGATGCGCGCGAGCGCGCGGACGACTATCCCCACGAATTCTCGGGCGGAATGCGCCAGCGAGTAATGATAGCCATGGCGCTTTCCTGCCAACCGGAACTTCTGATTGCCGATGAACCCTCCACGGCACTCGATGTGACGATCCAGGCCCAAATCCTTGAGTTGATTAGAACATTGAAGCAAGAGACCGGCACAAGTGTGATTCTAATCACACACGATCTCGGTGTAGTTGCCGGGATGACGGATCATTTGATCGTGATGTACGCGGGAAAAATCTTCGAGCAGGCGCCGACACGTGAGTTGTTCGCCGTGCCCGGCAATCCATATACGAAAGGATTGCTGCGTTCCGTTCCTGATCCCACGTCGGCGCGGGGACCGCTTTACCAGATTTCGGGGCTGCCTCCTGATGTCGCTCATCTGCCGCCCGGCTGTCCTTTCGCGCCGCGATGTGACCGCGCTGAGGACATTTGTAGCATAGAGTTTCCGCCGTTAGTTAAAGTCAACCAAGACCACCACTCGCTTTGTCATTTCGCCACAGAGGTTTACGCGGAATCAGTCGCGGAGAAGAGTGCCGTCGACTAAAGACCGAGACAAGGACAAGTTGCTACAACGCCGAATCCGAAAAGAAGAGAAGTGAAGATGAGCAGTGAATTGAGCAGAGCGACACGGCGCTCAAGACCACCTGGCATTGGCGAGAAGGCGGGCCCGCTCATCTCCATACGCAACCTCACCGTCCACTTTGATCTTGGTCGCCAACGCGCACGCGAAACACGAGAGACCAACGGGACGGGGAATAAGAAACAAATTGCCCCTGCCAGGCTTCTGCAACTTCTGGTGGTGGCGATTATTGTGACTTCGATCACCTTGGTGGTGATTGTCGTTACTGGGCGAAGACTGACATGGGGCTGGATCGAGTTAATAGTCGCGGTTGTGGTGGTTGCATTGCTTATCACATACGAAATATCTGGTCGCAAAGGAGCGCGGCAGACTGTTAAAGCAGTTGACGGAGTCTCGTTAGACATCTTTGCAGGCGAAACACTGGGATTGGTCGGCGAATCGGGTTGCGGTAAGTCTACCTTGGGTCGCGCAATTCTGCGGCTTACAGACCCGACTTCCGGTCAAGTACTGTTTCGCAACCGCGACCTGGCTCATTTATCGAAGAGCCAAATGCGCGAGCATCGCCGCCATCTACAGATCATCTTTCAAGATCCATATGCGTCGCTTAACCCAAGAATGACAGTTGGCGAGATTGTGCGAGAGCCGCTCGACACATTTCGCCTTGCTAAAGGAAGGAAGGCAGACCTGAGGGTTCAAGACTTAATGGAAACAGTGGGTTTGAGCAAGCGTTTCATCAAACGTTACCCACACGAGTTCTCAGGTGGCCAACGCCAGCGCATCGGAATCGCGCGCGCCTTGGCCGTTGATCCAGACTTCATCGTGGCTGACGAGCCAATCTCGGCGCTTGATGTTTCTATTCAGGCGCAGATTCTTAATCTCCTGGAAAAGCTGCAGCAGGAGAAGAACCTGACCTATCTGTTCATTTCTCACGATCTTCGCGCGGTACGCCATGCCGCCAGTCGTATCGCGGTAATGTATCTCGGCAAGATTGTCGAGATAGCGAACGCCAAAGCAATCTATGACGATCCGCTGATGCCTTACACGAAGGCTCTGATCTCTGCTGTTCCGGTTCCCGATCCTGCCGTGGAGGCCACTCGAAAACGAACGGTGCTTGAAGGAGACGTTCCGTCGCCCATCAATCCTCCCAACGGTTGTCATTTTCATACCCGGTGTCCGTATGCGGTTGAGGCTTGTAAGGAGGTCGTCCCACCTCTGGTCGAGATCAAGGCAAATCACTTCGCGGCCTGCATTAGGATTAGCCCTGAACAGCCTCAAATCGAAAGTGTCGCCCCGGGCGAGGCTCCCGGCCGCGATGCCGCGCCCGGAACAATCTCGTAAAAAACACAGGCAGCCCCGCAAGTCTTTGATTCTCACGAAATTACCTCGTGGAGACTCCTTCGTATTAGTCATTTAGCCATAGAGTAAGTTGCGTTTTCCGCACGGCCATGGCTGCGACAGGAGGGGCAGTCAGCTGAAGTTATACCCGGCGCTTGTTTGGCATGGAGTGGAAATCTATACTCCTATCTGCGAAGACCCAGAACCCTCCGATCCGAATCCATTGCCGACAGTACATTGTTTGTTGTCGCTCCGGTGTCGCTCCCTCGGCGCCAATCAACTCATGAACTACTCCCGATGACCAAGAAGTCTCTCAAATCGAAAACCGCTATTGTGCAGGAACATCCGGAGGACGCGCCTGCTGGCTGGGCCCCGGTGCAGCAAGGGCTGGCTGCCTCGTCGGGCCTGTCAATCCTTTTGGTAGACGGTCGACAGCCTCCGGCGCTTGTGGTTTCAAACAATAATTCAATCTGCCGTGCTCTTCAGTCTTCGCCCAAGCACATTAGTCTATGCGATCCCTACTGCGGGGATGCGCACCGGCGTGCAATAAGTAGTGAGGGCGTGGCCCATTACAAGTGTCACGCAGGCCTAGAGTGCTTTACCATGCCCGTCCAGATTGCCAACGAGCGAAATCTGGCGGTCATCGGAGGACGCGCCTGTGTAAGCGGCGCTGACTATCGGGTCCTCGTCGAGCGTCTTCGGGCTGGCGACCTGAAGGAACTGCTTGCCGGCGATCCTCTCTCGAACGTCATCTTTGCAGAGCCAGCCAAACTGGTTCACTTAGCTGACCGCTTACAGAAGGCCGCCCGCCAGTTTAAGGGCGAAGTGTCTCGTCTGCCCGCGAATGAAGAGGAGCCCGAACTCCTCGTGTCTGCAAACGCTGTAACCAAACAAGCACCGGCACTGTCTGGGCCTTCGAAGTCTTCTTCCGACCTGCAACGCGAGATCGATCAGCTGCGTGGCGAGCTTGAATATCGGTCGCATTTTGCGGAGTCGCTGCGTCACTTCCTGGAGCGCATCAGTTCTACAGATCCACAAAAAACTTACACGGCCATTCTCACAAACTCGAAAGACCTATTGCTGGCAGAGCGCGCCTCTCTGCTGGTAGTCGACGAGAGAGCAAATGAGCTGGTGCTCAAAGCTGGCGTAGGACTGAAAACTGAGATCTCCGCGGTGGCCCGCATCAGGCTGGGTGAAGGAGTTGCGGGAGGAGTACTGGAAACGGGCAGGGCACTGGTTGTTGAGAATATTGAAAGCGCCAGTATGGAACCTGCGCCTGCCGAACGGCAATACAAGACCAAGTCCTTCATCAGCTACCCCATCAGAATCGGTGGTCGCACGATCGGGGTTCTAAACGTAACCGATAAGACGAGCGGCGAAAAATATGATGACGTCGACCTGAGTTTGCTCGAAATTATCGGTCCCCAAGTGGCGCTGGCGCTGGAGCGTGCTGAGTGGCAGGAGCGAGCGAAAGAATTTCAGTTGATGTCAATAACAGACCCGCTCACAAGTTTGCTGAACCGGCGTTATTTGCAGGAGCGTATGAATGAAGAAGTGAATCGCTCCAAACGCTACGAGTATCCGATGAGTTTCTTGATGATCGATATCGATGATTTCAAGAGCTACAACGATCTCAACGGCCACCTGGCAGGTGATCAGGCACTCCAAATTACAGCTCATTGCTTGAAAGGGGTTCTGCGATCTGCAGACGTAGCATGCCGATATGGCGGAGAAGAGTTCGGAATTCTCCTGCCGCAGACGCCGCTCAATGAGGCCAGCGCGATCGCTGAGCGAATGAGGCAGCGCGTAGCGGAAACGGTCTATCCGCATGGTAAGTCGCAACCCCTTGGCGGGGTGACGATTAGTATAGGTATCTCAAGCTTTCATAAGCACGTCGATACTCCCGACAGGATAATCGCCGCGGCTGATCGCGCCCTCTATAACGCCAAGAGCAAAGGCAAGAACAGGATCGAGGTTTACGAGGATAGCTAGGCAAACCGAGCGAAGGCGATGAAAGGAACGGGTCCCGGCGAAAAAGCGCGGCGAATTCTTGGCCGTGTTGCAGCAGATGAGTTCGTTGGTAGAGCCGACGAGCTGCGACAGATTGTGTCTCATCCGAGCAATTCAGGCGAGGGGCGCGGCTTGCTGCTGTTGATGGCGCCTTCGGCCGGAGTATCGGAGTTACTGCGTCAGTCTTACGACCAACTGTTCAATCGCCGCGAAGACATTGTGCCCATCTATTTCGCGCTTACCCGAGGCGAAACCACGGCCGTCAGTGCCGCCATTGAATTCCTCAATACCTTCCTGCTCCAATACGTGGCCTTTCGACGCAATGAACCCTCGCTCTGCGAAGCTTCGCTCACCCTAAACGATCTGGTGCAACTAGCCGCGCCTGCCGATCTGGAATGGATTGAACGGTTGGTGGAGGCCTACAACCGCGAAAGCTTCAGCAATGACGATCGCGCATTTGTGCGGTTCTGCCTGAGCGCGCCGCAAAGAATCCCCAAACGTAACGGCCGCCCCTATGTGATGGTCGATGGAGCGCAATTGGGTGATAGCCTGGGCGGTCAAGGCGACCTGGCTGCGGAGATGCTGCGCATCTTCTCTCGTTCCAATCTCCCGTTTGCCGTCGCCGGCCTGCGCCGGCAGGTTCTTGGTGCCGCGCATCGCGCCGGTTGTAACTTCGAATCTATCGACATTCTTCGCCTGGGCAAACTCAGCGACGAAGACGCTCGCCGGCTGGTGGAGCATGTGGCTATCCGTCAGCGGGTGGTCATTAACGAAGAAACCAGGGACCTGTTGGTGCAGCAATTCGAATGCAGTCCATTCTTCGTCACCGCGTTGCTGCAGGCTGCGCACGAAAGGAACATGGTCCTGGATACCTATCTCAACTGTGAACAGCTGTATGTCGACGAGTTAATGGGCGGTCGCATCCAGCGCTATTTTGCGTCGCTGCTCGAGGAGATCGCTCCCCAACCGGAAACCAGGCGAGCGCTTGTGCGCATGTTATCTGAAGCGGCAGTAAGTGAGGGGCGCAAATCCTCCTTCGAAGTCTGGCGAAAGAGGCTGTGCCTTGATGCCGATCAACTGGAACAGTTACTACATGGTTTGCACATTCAAGAGTTCATCAACTGGGATGGGGCGACCATCGAGGTGGGTGGCGGATCAGCGACGTGGAAAGATTATTTGAACGTGCGCTTTCGTCTGGACATTCTTAACGAGCCACGCGCTTTGGTGGTGGCGGATACCATTACCGATGCGCTCAAACGAGCTCCGCACACGATGGCGCGCCACTACCGTCGCGTCACGACACTCGGCCTGCGGTCACTGTTGGCCATGTTCGATTGTCAGCTGGTACCACAAAGCCTTTTCCGTTTTGACCAGTTCAGAAACATCTACAAGGGACTCTCGACCGAAGAGATATCCAGTGGTCTGGATCGCGCGACTGACCTGGTCCGGTTACCGCAGCTTGTGCACGTAGCTAGCTGCATGGCCTTCAGTCCAGAGCTGCAACAGGGCTGCGACGAAGAGCGTTGTATTGTGGCCCATACCTTTGAGGGTGCAACTTACACTGGTGCCAATCAGGTTATCTGGCTCGTCGCTGAAGTAGAATCCAAACTCGAGGCTGATCGTGATCTGACGGAGACGTGGTGCGAGAGGTTGGAAAGGCTGGCCCGTAACTCAGGCTTCGCCCAAACGCGCATCTGGTTGATCTCCAACGAGGGCTTTTCCCAGGAGGCTTTACTAGCAATCAGCAAGCGTGACGGATACGCGTCGAGTAGACAGCAAGTCGAACTTCTAACTGCGAGGATAAGCGAGAGCCACGGCACGACCAAGCAGCCATCGGAGCCAGACGAGTTTGTCATGATCCTGCCGATGGGCGAAGACAACGAACTCCTGGCTGCCAACACGGTCGAGCAGATTGCGCGCAGACTCAATTTCCAACCAAAAGCCATTAATCAGATCAAGCTCGCCATAGTCGAGGCTTACATTAATGCCGCCGAGCACAGCTTGAGTCCCGACCGAAAAATTTATCAGCGTTTTCGCGTCGAAAGTGATAAATTAGTCATCACTATTTCCAGTCGGGGCGTCGTGCCCTCGAATCTAGCGGCCCAGAGCGCAGAGCGGGGAACAGAAGTGGACGAAAGCGAGGCCGCTCAAGAGCGGCGGGGTTGGGGACTAAAGCTCATCAGATCCTTGATGGATGAGGTTGAGTTTGAGCGCGTCGATGAAGGAACCAGCCTGCGGATGACCAAATACTTGCGATAACAGTTCCCCAAGATTGCAAACGCGTTATATCTGATTTGTTTCGACGTATACCGCATAACATTAGGCCGGTTGGCCCCGACTGTTATTGTGCTTTGCATTTCTATCCATTTACGGCATAGGAGGGGTTACCAAATTGGGGGAATCAACTGGTGTATGTGTACGCTCGCATTGCGTGGGGACTACGGCGGTAATCTATGCTAGTGACTATCTTAACAAACTGTCGGGCGAAAGAATCGAGCGTGAGTGCAAGAAGCAGCTTGATTCAGGGTGCCGAGCACTGGTTATCAACTTCAGCGATACCGAACTAGTCAATAGTATCGGAGTCTCAATTCTGCTGGGCATCATTGATATTGCCGAGAAGAACGCTGCGCCGCTTATTTTTTCGGATGTAAACATTCAAACCGCTGAGTTGTTTGAGATGCTCGGCCTAACGCGCCACGTCGTGTTGGCGACGGACGAAGAGGAAGCTCTCGCAACGCTCAACGAGTTTAGGCAAGCCAGAACAACCGGTCACTAAAGTCTCAGCTTTATGGAGTCAACGACAAAAAATCTCATTCACACCTTTGGCGCGCTCGCCGATCTGGGTCAGGAAATTGCAAAAACAAGTGAGTTCAACGAGATGGTTCGCACATCTCTGCACCTGCTGCTTGGCTCTCTGGCTATCCGACGAGGCGCAGTGATCGAGTGTTTATCCGGGCGGGAGTGTACCGAGTGTCTGGCAATCTGGGGACTCGGCGACGATTATCACGTGCGTCTCACGTTAACCTTGCCGGAGCGAGAAGCAATCCTCAGCGCGGGCGTGTGCATTCTTGGAATTGCCGAGCAAGATCCTGCCTGGACCGGGTTTCTCGCGCGACATCAAGCTGGCCTTCAGAATCAGGGCATTGACTTGGTCGTTCCAATGGTGGTCAGAGGCGAAATAACCGGCATGGTCTTGCTGGGGGGAAAGGCCAGCGGTGAGTCTTTCACACCAGATGATCGAGAGGTCATTTGCGCGATGGTCCGCCACGTGGGTGTCGGCATTCACACACACCGTCTGCTGGCTCAAATTGAACAACGCGCGGAAGAGAACAAGCGTCTCTACGAGGACTTGCGGACCATCTACCGAGACACCGTACGCGCTTTCGCCGCCGCCATTGATATCAAAGACAAGTACACGCAAGGCCACTCGGAACGAGTCGGTAAGTACTGCGAAATCATTGCACGTGAATTAGGGTGGCCCGAGGAAGAAGTAGAAGGAATCGCCATCGCCGGTTATCTCCACGACATTGGAAAATTGATTGTGGAGCGGGACATTATCAACGCCCCCTACAAGATCGATGCCAAAGCATCCAGCGAACTAAACCGTCACCCGGCGGCAGGTTTTGAAATTCTTTCACCTATCCATCATCCGTATGCAGATATTCCGTTGATGGCCAAGTATCATCATGAGCGAATAGACGGTCGCGGTTACCCCGATGGACTAAGTGGAGATCAGATACCTTTCGGCGCAAAGATCGTGGCGCTGGCAGACTCGTTTGATGCGATGACGACGGACCGGCCCTACAAAACGCGGCGTTCGTTTGAGGATGTAATTGAAGACTTTCGCCGCAACACAGGCAAGCAGTTCGATTATCTGGTTGTCCTGGCCTTGTGTCGATCGTTGCTAAAGGAAATCAGTGGCCAGACGGCTGAAAGACGCATCATGAAGATTCTTGGCAAAAACTACCTTGATTCAGACCGCGCAATTCCACTGCTTACGGAATTGATTGCCGAGCTTGATCCCAACCTGAAGTCAGCTGCGGCGGCGGGCAGTGCTTAAGAGGATATGCGCTCCGAACTACTGCCCGGGAGCTTAAGCCAACATCTTCCGCACCCCTTAGGTCGGATCCCCTAACGCGATTGGATCGTCTTGCTTCTTATCTGGCGCGAGAAGTTCATCGCCGCTCTCAGACTCGATCTGTTCAGCAAGCACTGTTTCGGCAGCGTCAGCCAGACGTTCCTCCAGGACCGGACTTGGAGCTTCAGCCGGACTGATGTCTCCGGCGTGATAAAAATGGGAGCCCGTGTAAAGTTCTCGGATAAACTTCAAGAAGACTTTGGCAATGGCAATGGTAGGCACTGCGAGGATGATGCCGAGTAGACCGAAGAGCTTGCCCCCGATTAGTAGACCAAGAAAAACAGCCATCGGATGCAAACTCAAACGGCGGCCGAGGATACGCGGCGTTAGAATGTAGCCTTCGATACTTTGGACAACCGCAAATACGCCTAAGACGCCGCCGATACGCCAGAGCCCACCCCCGTCGGCCAGTGTAAAAGCGGTGGCGAGTCCGAGACCCAGGATAGTGCCCACGTAGGGAATCGCGTTCAGAAGTCCCGCCAGAGCGGCGATACCCGCCCATGCCGGTACCCCGAACGCGGCAAAGCCGATGGCGTACAAAACGGCCATACAAAGTGCGATGAGAAGCTGTCCGCGGACGTAGGCGGCGAGGATCCGCCCAACCTCATCAAAGAGCCGACTGAAGGTGTCGCGAAAGCGAGGCGGAATCAAGTCTTCCATTGAATCGCGCCACGTACCGAAGTCTATCAAGATGTAAAAAACAAAGAAGGGAACTATAAGTAGATCCAGGGAAGCGACGGCTGTCGAGAGGAAACCTGAAAGACCACCCGCCGCTAGAAGAGCCGGAGAGCCTATAGCTTCGGCCGGGTTCCGTAGGAACTGTTCGATCCGGCCGCCCGCCATGCGATCGAGGGCCGGCGAATACCGTCGTAATGTTTCACGCTGCCGGGCGGCGTTTTCCGGCGTGAAATTGCGCAAGATCTTCTGAACGGCGTTAGTGCTTTGCTCCCAGAGATCTGGAATGACAAACGCGAGAAAAGCGACTATCGCCAGCGTGACAAGCAGCAGGGCAAGGGCGGTGGCGATTGGACGTGAAAGTCCATACTTCTCTCCCTGGCTGACGACGGGGTTTAGCAGGTAGGCCAATGCGAACGACGCGAGTACAGGCACGAGGGCCACGCTCCCGACGACGTACAGAAAATAAAGAATGAGTAGAGTGAGGACGACGGTCGGAACCCACCCAAGCCACCAAATTGCAGACCGGTTTTCGGGCGGACCAGGGGCGGAAGGCTTAGCTCTCATTGAAATCTGATGAACGCCAAGGCCGGCCCCCTATTGGTGCGTTATCACTGGGTCCGGAAAGTTGAAGCATCGAACATCGATGAGAATTAGGTAAGGTCCGCGCCACTCTGAGCATCATCCTTATTCTCTTGGATAAATCGTTTTTTTTCTTCGCGCCAGTCATCGGCCATACGCTCCAAGCTGGATCGATATCTCTCAAAATCTTGATCAACCAACTCTGCGGTGGAGCGGGTAACCCGAAAAGCGGGCTCCTGCTCAGGGTCTTCATCAGGCTCCGGCATTTCAAACAAATCCGTCGTTGCATCATCGACAATAACCTTAATGTCGCACCACTCCATCTCTTGTTTATTCAATTCTTTGTGCCCTTTCCTGGAAACGGCGCCCAACATTTTTCCTGTTACGGATTCCGAATCCTTCCGGCGAGACTCGCTACGACGGTTGCTAACTGAGTCGGATCGACCGGCTTCCGCACATGCATCTGGTAGCCTGCCGAAATTGCGCGCTCGTGATCCTCAGGTCTCACATATGCCGTTAGCGCTACAGCAGGCACTGCTCCCCCACGCTCGGCAGGCAGCGCCCGCACCTTGCAAATCAGATCATAGCCGTCCTCGCCCGGCATGCCGAGGTCCGAGACGAGCACGTCGGGTCTCCACCTTTCTAGAGCTCGCATCGCCCTTGGCGCTGATTCGGCAGATTTCACCTCGTGGCTCACGTTGGCAAAGAATTGGGTTTTGAGTAGGTCCAATTCCTTGGTCTTCTCGAAGAGTCTGCCCAACTCTTCGTTGGCCCGGCGCAGCTTATTGTTTGCTTCGGCTAACTCCTGCGCCCGCACATAGACTTCGACTTCCACCTGTTCGGCACGTTTGCGCAACTCTTCCGTGAGCTTGTCCTGCTCGGCACCTGCCTGCTTGAGCCGGACGAACTCCGTCGCATCTTCAACCCGATGGATGATGTAGATGATCTCGCTACTATCGTCAAAGACCGGCGAGTTGACGGGACTCCAATATCTCTCCTCAAAGCCGCCGCCCTCGGATTCTGGACGGCGAATATCATATTTCTGCACTGCCATCGCATCTGCCACTCGATTTTGCAATACTCTTTCCAGCGAGGCGCGTAGGTTGCTGACACCGCTTGCGTTCGGATCATCAGGGTTGTCTGGAAAAACTTTAAAGAGGCTGAGCCCCAGGATCTCCTCGCGGCGCGTCATCGTGGCTCGCAGGTAAGCATCGCTCGCAGCCAAGATCGTGAAATCGGGAGTCAGGACCAAATACAGTCCCGGCGCTGACTCGAACAGAGACCGAAAGTCAGGTAGGTGCTGATTTGAGGGCGCTGTTCGTTTAAGTACCATAGATTCAGCGTCTGCCGGATAAGACCGTGTCCAGAGAAGCAACTAGTGCGGACGTCTCTACGGGCTTCGAGAGATGCGCAGCGAAGCCCGCGGTTAGCATTGACTCACGGTCCGGAACGGAGGCGTAACCTGTCAGGGCGATTACGGGCAGATTGCTAAAGACAGCGTCTTCACGCAACTTCTCAAGAAGCACGAAGCCATCCGCTCCGGGCATTCCAATATCTGAAATGATAACGTCAGGTGGAGAACGCTGCACAACTTCAAGAGCGGCTGCCACAGAATCCGCCGTCAGTACTTGGTAACCTGCTTGCCCTAGCAGCGCTTTCAGCACCTCAAGCGTGTCGGCAGAATCGTCAACGACGAGCACGATGCCACTTCTTTCGAACTCGCTCTGGCCGACACTGTGATCTACTAGTTGGTTAGTCTTCGCCTGTGCTTCGATGAGCCGCTCGGGAACTTTCGCTATGGGAAATGTGACCACAAAATTCGCACCTTGACCTTCTCCATCAGACTCCGCCCAAACGCGCCCGCCGTGTAGCTCAGTTAGTCCTCGTACCACGGAGAGGCCGATCCCGAGTCCTCCGAACCGGCGAGTCGTTGTCGAATCAGCTTGCTGAAAACGTTCAAAGATATGGGCTAAAGCCTCCGAACTAACGCCAACACCGGTGTCGGAAACAAAGAATTCGACCCGGTCTTCTCCGGCGCGTCGGGCGCCAAGGGTAATCGTGCCGTCATCGGGAGTGAACTTCACGGCATTAACGATGAGATTCGAAAGAATCTGCTGCAAGCGTTTTGGATCTACAGAAATGTGAGGCAGATTCTGATCCGTATCCATCTTAGCGCTAAGCTTTCGCGAGGCGGTAATCGATTGTAAGAAGACGAATGCAGAAGCAAGTGCATCTGTCGGATTAATCAATTCCGGTTCGAGCAATACTTTCTCATTCAGTATTCGTGAAAGGTCCAGCAACTCATCTACAAGATGTAGTTCCTGGCGCGCGTTGCGTTTAATTGCGTCTAGTGCTGTCTTAAGGATATCTGGGTCCGGGTTTTTGCCCCCGCGGTCTAGCATTGATATCCAGCCAAGGATAGGTGTAAGCGGCGTGCGCAATTCATGAGATAGGACAGAAAGGAACTCGTCTTTCGTGCGATTCGCTCCCTCTAGGCGTGCGCGCTCACGCTCGAGATCCCCAAAAAGGCTTAGCTTTTGCAACGCGATTGCCGTTTGCGCGGCCAGTGCCGAAATCTTCACGCCGTATCGCGTCGAGGGGAAATCCTGGGTTTCATTGATCTCGATTATGCCAAGCAATGTTCCGTCACTAGCCTCGATAGGGATGCGCAGCCTACTCGAAACCGCCCTCCTCTCCTGAGTGGATTGCCGATGTTCTCTGTCATTGCTTAAGCCTTTCGCTGCCACTTCGCGCAAGACATCATCACTACCTGCAATCAACAGTCGTGCTTCTTTAGCCTGCGCAAGCGCTAGCGAAGCTTCGACCACGGCAGCTCCAATTTCTTCAATGCAGGTAGCAACGGCTAGCGCTTGTGCTAGCTGGTTGAGGGCAAGAAGTTCTTGAGCTTGCTCCTGCTGATTCAAGGTCTCGGCGCGCTCTTGCACGAACGAGTCAGCTAGCATCTGCAGTAAACCAGAGCAGATCCCCAACTTTTCGCGGCTAATCGGGGGCTGCTGGCGGACAATCTGCCAGAGTTCGGGAAAGGCAATGTTGATCTTGTTGGCGAGACGGTCGGTCGGGACAGGATCCGGAAAAGTATCAAAGGCCCATCCAGCAACGACAGACCCAATAGAGTGTTCTTCATAACGCAAAGGAATGGCAAACAGCGAAAGCATTCCTAACTCCGCGTGGCGTACGATTCTGCCCTGATCCATTGAGGCTCGCGCCGCACGTAGGTCCGCGGCAAAGCAAAGGCCGTTTTGCTTCCAGCAGCCAGCAGAAGCGAATCTTTGAGTTAGTGGGGTGGGCGTGAACGGGCCCACGCGCGTTTGGCACTCCGCGTCAAAAAGCGTAGTGGCGAGACCAGTCACCTGCGCAAATTGTTGGAGCACGGTGTTCCAGCCTGGCGTCCTCAGTATTTCACGGCGCCGGGCGATCCCTGCGCGATCACTGGCCCGTCGTAGCCATCCTCCGGATGGGGCGACGAGGATCTCGTTCTCCAGTTTGCTCATCGTTTCTTGCTGCCGTTTCCTTGGGTCCCGCGAGCGTTGCCGCCCCGACTGCCGCCTTTGGCTGCCCGAGGACTCTTTTTCCCCCGGTGTTTTTTCTGGGTACTGTCCTGCCCACCGTCATCAATCGCAGTTTCGATCTCGGGCATCTCCTTGCCGGCCATCACCGATTCCTCAATGAGCGGACTGCGACGAGCGGGCGAACGCGCGAGAACTCCGTAATAGCTTGAGAACGGCAGTTGCGGCACTGGCTCCAAGTCTTCTTCCTCCGCCGTCGAGGGTTGCAGGACGATTCCACCACGTTGGATTGTGTACTCACGGGTCAGACGCGATGGCGCACTCCCGCGCGCTTTCGGCACCGTGATCGCCCGGCGCAAGCGGTTGGAGAACTCCACATAGTTAAGCAGAATGATATTGTCGACAATAGTCGAAGCCTTCAAATCCTCGCTGATCTGCGAGACACCCAAGAGTTCCGGGCTCTCAAAGTTAAGAAACGCGGTGATGAGGCGATCCTTTATGTGAGTCGTTAACGCGTAGATGAAGTCGCGAAATTCCCTCCGATCCGTCTCATGCATGTGATACGCAGCGAGCGAATCTACCAGGACGCGGTCAATCTTGTGCTCATCCATCAGGCGGGTGATGTTGTGAAAGTGCACGTCCAGTTCTTGTTCCTGTGGTGACTCGTAGTAGACCTGCACCGTCCCTTCATCAACATACTTTTGCAGATCTAGGCCGAGGCCATCGGCGTTTCGCATGATCTGTGCCGGGTGTTCATCCAGCGTGACGAGCAAACACTTCTTGCCTTGCTTAGCTCCCTCGACCAGAAACTGCACTCCGAGCACCGTCTTGCCCGTGCCGGAGACACCGACAACTAGCGTCACTGATCCGTCGAAGACGCCTTTTCCGATCATCGCATCCACGGCTGGCACTCCGAGGCTGGAACGTTTGGTAGATGTAGGTTGTTCGACTGGCCCTCGGGGCCGCGCCTGCGCTCGTTGATAAATACGGACTCCCTTATCAGCCTCGATACGAAGGGTGTGCTTGCCCGTGATGAAATCCTGACCGCGTGATTTGGAGATTTCGATGGAGCGGATATTGCTTCGTCCGCGCGGCTCATTTCTCATGGTGAGGATCGTGTCGCAGACAAACTGCTCGTGTGAGAACTCGGCCGCTCGCGCCGCTTCCGAAGCCGGAACCTCGCGCGTCAGCATTGCTGTCACTTCCTGACGCTGCAAGGTCTCGACGAGCAGGTGAAGGCTGTCGCGAAACGGGCGCCCGTTGAAAATCTCACCGAAAAGCTTAAGGGGTGTTAGCCCATCAATCAGGATTCGCTTAGCTTCCATCCGCTTCATCTCGGCCATCAACAGCCCGTCATGTGATTGCAGTTCCTGCAATATAACCGACGGGGAAGTGTAGATGACTTTCAATTTACCTTTGCGTTCCAATCCTTCGAAATCCCATCCGAATCCGGCGGCATCTCGTAGAAGTTTCTCCGGAGACAACTCGAAACTGACGATCAGTGCAGATTCGTCGAAGTTCGCCACGCCCCGATAGATGAATTCCAGCCCCAGCGTCGTCTTGCCCGTCCCTGCCGCCCCTTCAACCAATAGGATGTTGCCGCGTCTGATTCCTCCAAGGAGAATGTCGTCGAGTCCTACAATTCCTGTATGAATGAGGTCAGAATCTGCCATTATCTGCTTTCTCCAAAAGAAAATGAGGAGAGTTCGCTTAGGTCGAAATCGAGAGAATTACGAAGGACTGCGAACCTACATTGGGGGAAGGGGGCTGAGTGGGGGATCTAGCTCTACTTCTTAAAGGACTCGTCCTGACTCAATACCATTGAACATCGGGGTTAGCGATTACTGTTTAGTCTACTGACACAATATCCAACATAGAAGATTTTTTTGCAAATGTTATATCCAGGTATTAGCTATCGCTTCTCCACCTGCAGGTCAAAAGCTTCTCAACCCGTGTGTAGTTGACGCGCTGACACTTACACTCTTAAGCCTCACCTGGGCTGGATGCGCAGCACGAAGTTGCAGATGGCGATTTTTTCGTCGGGGCGAACCTCGGTACGATCTTCCCGGGGAAGTTCGCGTCCGCCGACTAAGGTTGGATTGCGGCCTTTGGGAGTTAGCCAGTAGCGACCATCATTCTCTCGGGTGAGCACTGCGTGGACGCGACTCACCTCTGGATCGCCTTTCAGCGGCAGATCGACTGTGATTGATCTCGATCCGCGGCCAATGGTGATCTCGGGTTTTGAGATCGGCACGACCGACTCCCGCACCCCATCTCGCCAGACCTCCATTGAATAGAGTTCGATCACGCGCGGGCGAACAATAGTCTGTTCATTTTCCGCGGTCTCAATAGTTTCGCGGATAGTGTCGTTCGGGTTGAAGGCCGGCTTTCCCGATTGAGATAAGTCCACGCGAGGCGTAACCATAGTGTGCCCGCTCTCCGTCTCATCCCAAACCCCCTGGACGCGAAACTCGCCTTTGCTGAGCGTGCCGTCAACCCGCAGCTCCACGGCGAAAGACTTCGCAGCCAGCGGGGTCTGGCCGCTTAATTCTCTCGCTCTTTCCGAGAGCACGTGAAATAGCCCCTGTTCGAGGCCACGACGCTTGTCGCCTTGCCAGTCTCTATCGTCTTCGGCACTGAGATAGACAATGTATTCGCGGGGGATGTAAGTTGGGCCGCCCGGCGGGGTAAACATCTCGCGCTGCATGACGGCCTCAACTTCGCGGGCAATCTTAACCAGGAACTCTTCCCAGATTC
>JBPCMM010000145.1:0-10597 GCA_051002255.1 Pyrinomonadaceae bacterium | reverse complement strand
GGCTTGGGTGGTAATCACGTTGAGTGCGCCGCCCCTCAGCTCCAGCGTTCGGTTTCTTTCATTATCGAGGGTAGCCATGCGAAGAATTCAGTGGCTTAACTGGAGGTTGCGTTACGGGAATCCAAAGACTCGTTCGCAGAACCTCAAGTTCTTTCTAGGCTGTGAGCTTTACAACCTAGGTTGCGTTCTGAGCGGTTACCGGATTTCTCATTGGCTGGACCAGAGACCTTCGAGGACCGCGGGAAAATATTTACGGGTGGTCCGGGCCGCACCGTTTCTGGTTCGGCTAATGGATCGAAGGTTTTCTTTTGGCGAAGAAAGTCATTCTGACTATCTTCCTTACACACCCGAAGCTGACGAAAAACTGAGGCTTGCAGGAGAGCGCGTAGGCGTTGTTGAGATCTCTTAATAGACTTGGTGCTGAAAGTTATTAGTAGTTCCTCCAGGCGAAACCGAACAAGCGCTTGCAGCTGACGGCGATACCATGCTTCTCAAAAATATTGTTTCCGGCCGCCTGAATTGCTGATCGCGCGCCGCGGCTGAAACGCAGCTCGATCGAGAAAAGAGTGTTCCCGCTTAGGAAATTGCATTCGCTGATCCATTTCGAGATCAGCCCGTTTCCCTCTCTCTTTCACCAGCTGCATCTCTTTCTAATCGCAGTTGGGAACACCAATAAAACAGGGAATTTGGTCAATAAGCAGGCCCCCCCACGCCATTGCGATGAGGGCCAAAAAAGCGACTCTGAGCAACAGATTAATAGGATTCGCCATTTTACTGTCTCTCGCTCGTACGTTTCGCACTATCGGCCCGAGGATGACGATGAACGCCATTGGTAAGAGCCACAATAGGCCAAATAATACGATAAGGCCGAGGGCATTTTGCTTGTTTACGGTATTAAACAGGGATTCCAGGATCACGAAGGGCACCACGAGGATAAAGCTGATGATCCCCGCTGATCTGAGGTCCGTGGTGATGGTTTTCACCGTGTCTCCTTGTTTGATGAGTAGTGCCTGTTCCTTAATAATCCCTATGGCTGTTTCGGTGAACATCCATAGCACGAAGCCGAACAATCCTTGCTCTTTCTGTCGTTTCCGTTCGTTGCAGAGGTCATTGAAAGTTTGTTCCATGGACTCCCCAAGCCGCTGCCTGAATGCTCGTGGATAGAGGCTGAGGAGTTTCTTGTAAAGAGTACGAACTGTTTCTTGGTCATTCGCCATAGGCAAGGGTTTTGGGTAAGACTTTCCCTCCTTGCGCCAACGTGACGAGATGCTTATAGCGCTCAAGTTCTGCCGCGAGCGCCTGTGTGCCAACGCCCGTAATCTGGTAGTAGATGCGCCGCTCATCATCCATTTTAGGATCGATCCGCTTGTCGCTCTCTTTTACCAATCCAGCATCGAGCATTCGCTTGAGCGAGCCGTAAAGCGTTCCCGCACCCATGTTTACCTTTCCCTGCGAGTCCACCTCGACCTGCTTCATGATGCCATAGCCGTGTCGCTCTCCGCCTGAGAGAGCCAGGAGAATATGGAACACGGCTGGCGTAAGAGGCGGGTTGGGGTTTGTAGTAGTCATATGCCATAATATACCCGTAGCGGATATAGTCGTCAAGCAGTAATCCACACGGCGATATAGAATCGCTTTCAAGATTACGAGAGCCGGAGCTCGGTTATGCGCCTGTGAACGCACTGTTTTTTTTACGGCTGGGCGAGCTGCTCTGGGGTAGCAAGATCAACCAGAAAACTACCCCACTAAAGACAATAGTCCTATTGAAACACTCAGGGCCTCCAATCTTGTCAACTGGAAGCCCTAAGAAGTTGGTCGGGACGCCGAGATTCGAACTCGGGACCTCACGCACCCCAAGCGTGCGCGCTACCAGGCTGCGCCACGTCCCGTGAAGGGATTCAAGTATGTCGGGAAAAGCTTAATTGTCAAATGCAGTAACTAGAGTTATTTCTTCGACGGCGGGGAGGCTTGTCTCTCTTTCTCGAGCATCGAAAGTAGTTCTTTCAGCTCAGAGGCGAGTCGTCGCAGTGCGTTGCGATCTTCCGCAGTCCTGATTCCATCGGTTGAAGCGAGGCGGGCATTCGCAACTCTTGAGAGGCGTTGCGCTGCCGACTTTTCGGCGGCTGGAGTTGACGACGCGTATCCCTCTCCGCCTTCACCCGTTCCCGTTTTGATTTTGCCACCGCGCAGATCATTCGCAAGTCTCTTCTTTGCTCCAGCAATTGTGTACTGGTCTTCGTAAAGCAGCTCTTTTATTCTCAGCGCCATCTCCACATCACGCTTCCGATAAACTCTTTGCCCGGCGCGGTTCTTCTGTGGGACGAGCATCGGAAACTCCGACTCCCAATAGCGCAACACATGTGCTTGCACACCCGCGAGCTCGCACACCTCACCAATCTTGAAGAAGAGTTTCTCAGGTATTGCAACAGCCGTGTGGCTCATAATTCAAAACGCGGATTTGTCTTCCAAGTCTTTCCCGGCTCAGCAGCGAGCGCTCACGAACATTCCCAAACGTTTATTGCTTGGCTGGTGTGGCGGTCACCGGGTTGCGTTGGTTGTAGTCGGTGATGAAGGCCCGCGTCAGGTCCACGGTATCGTTGACAACGAACATCACTTCGCCCAGCTTACTTACATCGAAAATCACGTTCACACCGCGTTGTCGGGCGAACGCCTGAAGCGCGGGACTGATATCCTTGTAGACCGGTTCAGTCGCTTCGCGCAGCCGTTTCTGATAAGCGCTTTGGGCATCTTGAGTCTTTCGTTCGATATCCTTCTTTAATGCGTCTGCCTGCTCGATCTTCGCGGTTCGTGCTTTTTGATCTTCCAAGTTTCTGGTCGCCTCGACGTCTTTACCCAGCTGCTCATACTGAGCTCGCAATTTCTGAAGCTCATCGCTGCGCGGCTTAAATTCACGGTTCACTAACTCGAAGGCGCTGACGAGCCGGGTAATCCCCGTTTTAGGATCGGCGAAAGCCTCGGTATCAACGGTGGCGATTTTGCCGTCTGCAATTACACCGCTGTTCTGCGGAGCTGCAGGACTCGTAGCAGGCGGCCTCTGACCGGAGGGCGAGGGTGGACGTCCGGTTGCGGGCTGCTGGGGGGCGGCCGTAACGGGCATCAAAACGGCGAGCGTGACTGTCAGTGCGGTTGAAAGGATGAGCTTCATATCTCTCTTCTGATCGTGCGAAGTATTAAGGGACACCCCGCTGGCCGTTCCAACTCGAATCGGCTCGCAGCATTGAAGTTTTCTTTACTCGCTGGCTTCCAGAAGCTAAAGAAGATTTCGGCGAGTTCAGGCCGCCTGCGGGGACAACGTCATGTTACAAGCGCCACATTTCGCGTGTCAACACTTATATTTAGCCGTGGTCAGTTAAAACTGAGTCTTAAAGGTAATGTGTAAGCTTTTGTCGCATCTGTTTGGTCTGACAAGATAGTCGGTTAGTTTGGCCTTGAGGTCCAACTTCAATGTGTTTTCGAATCCCGAGGGATTTAAGTCAAGCCGTGGCCAGCGAAGGCTTTGTCAGAACCGAGTAGCTTGCTCGTCTGCGACAAGCAGATATCGAGATGAAACTTGCCAATACGAAAAAATAAGGGCTTTTTTGCCAGTCTCTAAGAAGAGCGGTAGGGACCGGGTTCGCTCCGTTTGTTATTCGCCCCCGGCGATCAATCGACCCGGTCGCTACCGCTCTGACATGAGGCCCACGGCTATTAACTAAGATGCCTCCGGATGATGTAGCGAAACCCAAACTGACACACTATCTAATCCGTACGCTCGCTAGACGGTATCTGGTCAGCAAGCTATAATCACGCGGCATTCCCGCACATAAAGCAGCCGCCCAATGGAGGATCATTTCAAACAGTGACCACGTTGCCTACCGCCTTCCGTCTCGCCACGCGGCTCGATGAACTTGGCTTTTCCGACATCGTAAATATTCGCAATCGTATAATGAAACTGCGCGCATCCGGCGCGACGGTTTATCAATTTGAAGGGGGAGAGCCTTATATGAACACTCCCGACTTCATAAAATCAGCCATGGTGCACGCCCTTGAGGAGAACCGCACTCGCTACGCACCGTCCTCAGGGATTCTGGAGCTGCGCGCTGCCATAGCGGAAAAACTGCGGGACAAGAATCATATTTCGGCGCGAGATACGGATGTCATCGTTTTAAACGGCGGCATGCAGGGATTGTTTAGTGCCTTTCAGTCAGTCGTTAATCCTGGCGAAGAAGTTCTTGTCTTCTCGCCTTACTGGACACCAATAAAGGACCTGATTTCTCACTGTCAGGGAAAACCGGTTCTGGTGCCAACTGGAGTTGCTCGAGCGGAGGGCTTTGAGGAGACGCTTAGGCGCTATGCCGGCGATCGCACCAGGGCCATCTACTACAACACCCCGCAGAATCCAACCGGCGTAGTCTTCACACGGGAAGAAGCGAAAGCTGTGGCCCGTTTCGCTCAAGCTCGCGACCTCATCGTGATCGCCGATGAGGCATATGAGGATCTCGTTTACGACGGTGAGCATTTTTCCATTGCCTCGATCGAAGGAATGTTTGAGCGCACAATCACCTGCTTCACTTTCTCAAAGTCGTATGCGATGACCGGATGGCGTCTCGGCTACACCGTGGCTTGCGAACCCTGGATGACCGGCTTGCGGAAGACAACACTCTATTCGTCCAACGGCGTCTCCACGCCGTCACAGTGGGCCGGTCTTGCCGCCTTCAATACGAAGTCGAAAATTCTCGAAGAGCATCGCGCTGCTTATCGCCAGCGCCGCGATTTACTTTTAGCGGGTTTAAATGATCTGGGGTTAATGTGCGAAACGCCTGCCGGCGCGTTCTACGCCTTTCCCGATGTAACGCGCATCAGCAACGACAGTCGAGAAGCTGCTGAATTCCTGCTCGATCGTGCCCAAGTGGCGACTGTCCCTGGCGTCGTCTTTGGTGAACACGGCGAGGGCCACCTGCGTTTTTCCTTTTCCACATCAATCGCAACGATAGAAGCAGGACTGGATTCACTTCGTCGTAACCTTTAAAGAATTTCGGATTTCGGATTGCGAATTCGATTTGGACCTCGAATTTTGCAAACCATGAAATCGGCCGCTGATTTACGCGGATAAACGCGGATCTGAGAAAGAGCAAACGCCAAGCAGTTTCGGAAGAAAGGAATGGAGCAAAGGAAATCACTTAAGAAAACCACCCGCCAATTTTAAGGAAAGTTTTTTCAGATCCATGTAATTCGCGTTAATCTGCTGCTAATGGATTTCTGAAACTCGCAATCCGAAATCCGAAATTCTCTTCTCATGAACGAGTTTGATTTCATCGACCATCTCCGCGCCCGGACAGAAGCCCGCGGATATCCGCCCGAATTGTTGCGTGGCATTGGCGATGACGCCGCCGTGATCAAACAGATCACCGGACAAGACACAGTGGTTTCCGCGGATCTGCTTGTGGAAGATATCGACTTTCGTCGCGACACTATTCAGCCACGTTTGCTCGGACACAAAGCGCTGGCTGTTTCGCTTTCCGATATCGCGGCTATGGGAGCACGCCCGCGTTGGGCCCTCGTTTCGCTCGCCATACCTCCAGACATCTGGGCCTCTGATTTCGTAGCAGAGTTGAATGAAGGATTCCTCGGTCTGGCGGACTGCTATGACGTGCGGCTGGTTGGTGGGGACATCTCACGCACCCCGGGGCAGATTGTCATTGATTCAATCGTAATGGGCGATTGCGCTAGCGGGAACGCAGTTCTTCGGTCGGGAGCAAAGGCCGGTGATCATTTATTCGTTACCGGTTCGCTAGGCGGTTCGGCCGCAGGTCTCCGACTAATTGATCGCGGCGCCCGCGTCGGCATTCACGAACTAGAAGATCCGGACGTTCGTTCCATACAGGAGCTTCTGATGCGGCATCTTCGTCCCGCGCCTCGCGTCGGCTGGGGCCTTGTCCTGGGTGAAGAGCGACTTGCCTCGGCCATGATTGATATCAGTGACGGTCTGTCTTCTGATCTGCATCACCTCTGCAGTGAGAGCAGGGTCGGGGCCCTCCTCGAGTCTGGAAAACTACCCATTGACTCCCGAGTAGCGGCTCTTTGCGGACGTCGGGCGTTGGATCCGCTAATGCTGGCCTTGCATGGCGGCGAGGATTTTGAACTCCTCTTCGCGGTGTCTCCCGAGAACGTCCCGAGGCTGCCCAACAAAGTTGACGGGGTCTGCCTGACGAAGATTGGCGAGATCAGACCCGAGTCGGAAAGTATTCGCGTGTCGGAGGGCTCTCGCCTGTGGGATCTGAAACCCGCGGGTTGGACGCATTTCTAAATTTCGGATTTGCAAACGACGAAATCAGCCGCGGATTTACGCGGACAAACTCGGATCTGAGAAAGTCTGAATGCAAACCAGTTCGGAAGAAAAGTGGGCAGATTATGTTGATAAGGAAAGCAGAATGGACTCACTGGCGCAAACGATTGGCCAAGTGAATTATTTTAAGGCAAGCTTTTTCAGATCCGTGCGATCCGCGTAAATCCGCGGCTAATCGATTTCTGAGATCGGACATTCGAAATTCTTATGCTGAAGTTTCACAATACGCTTTCCGGAAAGATAGAAGAGTTTCAACCCATTCGTCAGGGCGAAGTGCGTTTCTACTATTGCGGACCGACCGTTTGGGATTACGGACACGTCGGTAACTTCCGTTCGGCAGTGGCCGCCGACATCGTGCGCCGTTACCTGGAATTTAAAGGCTACAAAGTCACTCACGTGATGAACATCACGGATGTCGAAGACCGGATCATCGCGAAGTCGCAGGAAGCCGGACTGAGCATTGACGACTACACTGCGAAATATATCGAGGCCCTGTGGGAAGACGCCGGCGCGCTCGGGTGCAAGAGACCCGACATAGTACCTCGCGCCACGCGTCACATTCCGGAAATGGTTGACCTGATCGAGAGACTGCTCGCTAACGATCATGCCTATAAATCTGACGGATCGATCTACTACCGCATTAGTTCGTTTCCGGAATATGGCAAACTTTCGAAGATCAACTTCGCGGGTAACATCGTCGGCGGCAGCGAACGCGTTGATACAGACAAGTACGAAAAAGAGGACGCTCGCGATTTCGCTTTGTGGAAAGAGCCTGCTAACGAAACTGAGCCAAGCTGGGATTCAGCCCTCGGACGCGGGCGACCGGGCTGGCATATCGAGTGCTCGGCGATGTCGATGAAGTATTTGGGCGAGACCTTCGACATCCACGCGGGCGGCATTGACTTGGTTTTTCCTCATCACGAAAACGAGATTGCGCAGAGCGAAGGAGCCACCGGAAAGCAGTTCGTTAACTACTGGCTTCATTTCGAGCATCTGAGGGTCGAGGGTGAGACGATGTCGAAGTCGAAGGGCAACTACTTCACGCTTCGAGATCTGACCGCGAAGGGACATTCTCCTCGCGGCATTCGTTACTTCCTCCTGAGCGTGCCGTACAGCAAGCAGCTCAATCTTACTTTCGACGCGTTGCGTGGTGCGGAGAAGACGGTCGAGAGTCTGCGCGATTTTCATGCGCGGCTGAGCGAGGCGCGCACTGAACCGGGATTAAACGCTAATCTTCACGAAGCTACCGAGCGCGCGCTGCAAGAGTTTGAGGAGGGGATGGACGACAACCTCAACACATCAGTAGCGCTGGCAGCGATCCACGACCTCACGCGCGACGTGAACACTACCCTGGCCCGCAAAAAGTTGGGAGCTGACAACAAGCGTGAGTTGCTCGAGCTCTTTAGTCGCTTCGACCTGGTGCTGAACATCTTTGGGGAAGATCCGGCAGAAAGTCTCGATAACGAGATTCAGTCGTTGATAGACCAGCGCCAGGAGGCTCGCCGCCGGCGCGACTTCGGACGCGCCGACGCGCTTCGTGATGTCCTGGTCCAACGCGGCATAGTTCTCGAAGACACCAAGGACGGCGTGCGTTGGAAGAAACGATAGCGTTAGTGATTGACTTCATTTTTCATATGTCATTTTTCATTTCTCATTTATCATCGCCAGAATTTGGTGTGAGCAACGAAGGGATTTTTGCGGTCGTAACTAATTACAGAACCGGGAGCGGTAGCAACCGGATCCCGTACTCAACATCCGGCAAACCGCAATAGGCTAGTTGATTTATTAACCGGTCGCTACCGCTCTCGGTTCTGTAGCGAGCGACTTCTTCGACTTGTATTTCCTAACCTCGTTGAATCTTGGCCTCAAAAAGGCTGGGCTAAGCTCGACTGTAGCTACGCGACCTAAGGAAGTTGGACTATCCCAATGTCGACTGGTTTCTTAGATTACCCAGTTCCTAGGTCGCTTTAGCTCAGTCCGGAGTAACTTCGGCAGATGGACCACGTGGAACTAGAAACGGATCGACTCCTGCTGCGTATGTGGCGAGAGGAAGATTTTGAGCCTTATGCGAAGATTTGTGAGGATGAGGACGTAATGCGCTATATCGGCGGCAAGGCCTTCAACCGCCTGGAGGCCTGGCGACACTTTGCCTATCTGATCGGACACTGGCATTTACGTGGCTACGGCCACTGGGCAGTGGAGGAAAAAGCCACTGGTAATTTTGTCGGACGTATTGGCTTTCTCAATCCTGCCGGTTGGCCCGGTTTCGAAATCGGCTGGACCCTCGGCAAAGAGTTCTGGGGAAAAGGTTACGCTACCGAGGGCGCCCACCGCGCGCTTCAATATGCCTTCAACGACCTAGACAAGGCCCATGTCATTAGCCTGATTCATCCTGAGAACCGCGCATCAATTCGTGTAGCTGAACGCCTCGGCGAGAAACCCGAAGGCAACACTGAAGTTCTCGGCATTCCAGTAATCATTTACGGTGTCGATTGCCCTGCGAATGTTCCAGTAACCTGACCTCCAACATCTGTTTGCCATTTCCGGCCTGCATACTCCGGGGAGCTGGCGACTGCGTTTGCTTGCCGGGACACAGCGTGAAACTCGAACTCTTAAACAAAGACTCATGATCAGATTAATCACGCTTCTTCTCATATTCGGTATTCTCGCGCCCATCGCGAATTCGCAACCGGCGCCTCATAAACGGAGATTGGCCGCTGAAGTGAAGTCCGAGTTTCTCCACGCCTGGAATGGATACAAGAAATATGCCTGGGGACATGACGACCTACGACCGCTGACAAAAAGCTTTCACGATTGGTACGCACAGCCGCTATTGATGACACCCGTGGATGCATTGGATACCATGATCCTCATGGGCCTGAAAGATGAAGCAGACACTACGAAGAAATACATACTCGACAATCTCTCATTCAATAAAGACATCTACGTTCAGAACTTCGAGATCACAATCCGTCTCTTAGGCGGTTTGCTTTCAAGTTATCAACTCACCGGCGACAGACGCTTGCTGACGCTCGCGGAGGACCTGGACAAGAGGCTGCTGCCTGTCTTTGAGTCGCCAACGGGTCTGCCTTACAAGTTCGTCAATCTCAAGACCGGCAAAGTCCGGGGCGCCGAAACCAATCCGGCGGAAACCGGGACTCTACTGATCGAGTTTGGAACTCTCAGCAAGCTAACCGACAAGCCAATATTTTTTGACAAAGCCAAACGCGCTCTGGTCGAAACCTACAACCGCCGGTCGCCCATCGGGTTGATCGGAACTCGGTTCAACGTAGAAACGGGCAAGTGGACCAACACTGAGAGCCACATCAGCGCTGAAATTGATAGTTACTACGAATACCTGCTGAAGGGTTGGTTGCTTTTTGCTGATCAAGATTGCAAACGGATGTGGCTGGAAAGTATTCCGGCAATTAATAGGTATCTCGCTGACGAATTCGTCCGCGAAGGCAGTGGGCAATCCAGCCCTGAACTCTGGTATGGGCACGCTGACATGAATACCGGCAAACGCACGGCGACAACTTATGGGGCGCTGGATGCCTTCTTTCCAGCAGTGTTAGCGCTTTCCGGTGATCTAAATCGGGCCAAACGATTACAGGCGTCATCGTTCTTGATGTGGAAGCAGCAGGGGATCGAGCCTGAAGAGTTCAACTATCGGACCATGGAAGTTGTGCACGCCGGCTATCCCCTGCGTCCAGAGATTGTGGAGTCAACTTATCACCTATATCACTACACAAAAGACCCTCATTACTTACGGATGGGTGAAACGCTCTTCCGCGATTTCGTGACTCATTGTAAGACTGAAGCCGGTTATGCCGGTTTGAAGAGCGTGGTGACCAGGGAAAAGTCCGACTCGATGCAGAGCTTCCTTTTCGCCGAAACATTCAAATACTTCTACCTGATCTTCGCGCCGCCAAAGACATTGGCTTTCGACCAGGTGACCTTCAACACTGAAGCCCACCCTGTGAGAAAGACGTGGAAGTAAGTGGATTTTATTTTCCATAGGTCATTTTCCATTTTGTCATTTTTCATCGTCAGAGTGGTTTGTGGAGTAACGATGTCAACTCCAGTCTGTCGTCCGTCTCGTTTCGAACACGAGCCGACGCGGGTCTGAGTCGAACTCTTCGGCCAGACCCAGTTTATTGACAGTGATTTTCTAATGATCGATAGTGACTGGCGGATTTCGCAGGTCCTTGACTTACTCGCAAACCGACCGCGTGAACAAGTGGCAAACCT
>JBPCMM010000144.1:0-5127 GCA_051002255.1 Pyrinomonadaceae bacterium | reverse complement strand
TATCTAGCTTTGGAGTGACGAGTGGACCAAACTCGGTCACGGTGGATCATGTCAACGCCGGAAGCGGGTTGCAATCCTTCACGGTGGTCAGTTCGTCGAATGCGGTAGTGAACATTCCGGCATTTATGCCCGGCACGTTCAATCCGGTGACGGCAACCTTCACAGTAATTGATCCGAGTCAACCGGTTGATTTCACATTAAGGGCTGCGAGTCTGTATCACTCCATCTTTATTCGCGTGCGGTGTACCACAGCTCTCAACACCTTCAGCGGGCGGGCGATAGCCGTCAATGCGACCATTGCGGGAATAAATGCCACGCTCGTCGACACGGGTCCTCTCCCAGCCTCGGGCGGCTTTATTACAAGGTCATTGGTGTCAGCTAATGTGCTGGGGGGCGCGCTCACTACTGGGCTTCTCACCGCAACGACTCAGGGTGCTGGGGACCAGAGCCGGTCGCAAGCCACTACCGAAACTCTGACTTTGTTGGTGGGTGGTAACATTATTACCTCCGACATTGTGGCAGAGAGTTCCCAATGCACGTGTACCGTCAGTGGACCGATTTGCGAGGGTAGTATTTTAGCTAACCTGCGCATCAACGGTGTCTCAATCGCGATAACGGGTCAGCCTAATCAAGTAGTTAACCTGGTGGGTGGAGGAACAATCGTCATCAACGAACAGATCCGTACCGGTGCCGGGAATACCGCGGCCATTACGGCAAACGGTCTGCACATCGTTATTCCGGGCGTGGCGGATGTTATTATCTCCTCGGCGTACTCCGACATCGTCTGCGGGACATAGTGCGGCTCGCGAGGTGAGAGTAACTAAAATAAAAGGTGTGTGGCTAAAAACCACACACCTTTTTGCTGTTTGGAATTGTAACTAGTAAATATAATGACTTTTGCGTGGCTTTCCAATTTGTTCAGGGAGACCGTGCCGCCATGCAGCAGCAGGTTGATTGGGCTCGCGAAACGATGAACGAAGAATCAATGCACTATGAGGAAGCTAGGTCGGCAATGTTTTACGGGCAGTTGCGCCGAGACGAAGAATCTTTCCGACGTGCCTCGTGGTCGCGCGTCGCATCGTCCCAGCCCCCGTTGCCTTGCGGAGGCGCGTCCGTCGTTGTACCATCGGGTTGCGCGCGCGGCGGTCGTCGCGCATGCGGCGCGGGCCCAACCCGAGGCTTCAGCGGACCAGGCCACACGCCGCGGGTTGGTGGCGCGGCCGGCTGGGGGGACCGTTCTTCGGAGCTTGGCGTTGAGCCTTGAGAAAAAACCTCGCCTTTTACCCATGGAGGCCGACCCATGAACCTTAGTCACAAACTTCGCTGGTACGCCGTTCTGGCAAAAGACCTCCTGCTCAAGCCGACCTATCGGCCGCGCGAATTCTGGGAGCGACGCCACGCGCAGGGGCACAACTTCTGGACGGTCGGCCGGCGCTCCTTCGATGAAAACGGGAACCGCGGGTGGTATGACCAGCTGGCGCAGGATCTCGTCACGGAGTTTCGCGCCGACGGCCTAGATCTTCACCTTCTCTCGGTGTGCGAGATCGGCGCGGGGATTGGGTACTGGACCCGCCTCGTTCACGATCTGGGATGCAAGCGCTATCTCGGCATCGAGATCGCGGAGTCGGCCGTGCGGTGGCTCCGACAGAAATTCCCGAGCTACGATTTCGCCGTCGCTGACGCGGCCGAAGTACCCCTGCCCGGCAGCTGGGACGTGATAGTGATGATGCACGTGGACGAGCACATCCACGGCGAACGCTTCCTGGCCGCGCTGCGGCACATCATGGCCGCCATGACGCCCACGTCGCGGTTTTTCACTACGTACCGGACGGAGTCCACCCCCAGCGGCTTGGCCTACGTCGAGTACCACACTCGCGAGGACTTCGCGGCCGTTTTCCCACCTGCGTGGATCAAGCTCGTGCCGCGACCGCATGGCGGCGACCCCATGCTGTCCATCTCGGCCGCGCACGCGCGTTAGCCTCACCACCTCCCCACAGTGGTTCGCGACGGTGTCATCGTGGGCCGCCTGTTAAGTGTCATTGTGGGAACTGCGTTGATAGTTCAGGTTTCAGGATTTCGGCGGCACAGAAAGCGGCAGGATTTTCCCCAACCCTCCCTCGCATCTGACGTATAAGAGTCACCGTCACGCCTTCGCCGCCGCAGGCCGAAACGATCCGTAAATGAAAGTGAATTATTTCCGCACCACCTTTTCTTCAGCGTCAAGAATGATGATTTCTCCGAGGTTGAGCTCGCGCAATTCTTATGCCTCTGTAAGTCATTTCTCCCCCCCGTGGCTGAATCCGGACTTGTCATCGGGCACCTTGGTGTGCTTCGGCCAGCAGCTTTTGAATCACTCGTTCAGTTTCCTCGTATGCTCCTTCGCCAACATGCGTCCAACGCACGTGACCCGACTTATCGAGCACAAAGATTGTTGGCCAGGCTTCAACCTTATAGGCGCGCCACGTTTCGTAATCGTTGTCCGTGACTACGGGATAACGAATGCCCAGTGAGGCAACCTCACGCCGCACGTTTTCGATCTTCTTTTCACTGTCAAACTCAGGCGAGTGTACGCCGACTATCGTCAGACCCTTATCGCGGTACCGCGTGTCCCACTTCTTAACCGAAGGCAACGTGTTACGGCAGTTGTAGCAACCAAACGGCCAAAACTCGACAAGCACAACCCGGCCGCGCAGCCCTTTCAGGGACAGTGGTTCGGAATTGATCCATGTGCCCGGCGCAAATTCCGGCGCAGTCGGAGACTCGTTACCCGCAACCAAACTGTCAGATAACCCGATGGGCGCAGTAGTGCTAGCGAGATGTGTCCTGCTATTGCCAAGCATAGCAACGGCGCCCAGCGGTTTGAAAACCTGGGGAAAGCGACCACCGTCAGTACCGCCACTAACACGGTGACAACGAGCACGCTTGCAATAAGATTTTGCCGATGCATTGGTTTAATCTTCCTTCAATTGAACTCAAGATAACCATCGGATTTCGCGCTGGCGATCAACTGCGCTTCCGTTGTTTCTAAGGCGTCTTGCTCGCGAGGCTTCGCATCGTCAATATTCGTAGCCAGCACCGAAACCAGTTGGTCATTATACTTGAGAATTACATGGCCGAAGCATTGTCCGTCGAAGATGCATGAGTGTGCCGCTGACGAGCAGGTTGTTATCGAGCAACTCGGAATCACTCAAGCTTTCGCGGACGATCATCACTTCAAGCAATTCAGCACAGTTCAAATCGTGCCTGAACGGGGCGGGCCTGGCCCGAAACGAATGGCGTGCAATAATGAAGGACGCGGATAACCGATCACTATGTTACACTTGATTGCGAAATTCAGTGCAGATTTAGCAACGGAGCAAGTCGATGAAACTTACGCGCGATATTCATAGTCTCAGCACATTCAAACGCGACACGGCGAAGATCGTCCGCCAATTGAAGAAGACTGGGCAGCCGGTGGTCTTAACAGTTAACGGCAAAGCCGAGCTGGTCGTACAAGATGCTGAAAGCTACCAGAAACTGTTAGAAGCTAAGGACAGGATGGAAGCCATAGAAGGCATCAAGCGAGGACTGGAAAGCATGAAACGGAACGCCGGGAAACCAGCAGAAAAATTCTTCAAGGAGTTCTTTGCTGAGAAGGGCATCTCCGAACGCGAATGAAGCGCTACGCTGTTGTCTTTGAGGAATCGGCTCAGGCAAACGTGCGCGAATCGTACGATTGGGGTTGCCGCGCTTGGGGCAAGCAGGAGGCGAAACAATGGGTTCGACAATTACGGACAGCAGTTTCTCAACAACTCGCCATCGTGCCGAAAGGCTTTTCGCTCGCGCCGGAAGACGACGAGTTCCCGGAAGAAATTCGCCAGATGGTTGTGGGCCGCTATCGCGTGTTGTTTACGATAAGAGGACGTAAGGTTCACGTGCTCCACGTTAGAGGACCATATGTGGGAGCGATTGATTAGCATGAAGATGATCGCTAACGGCGATACGCGATGAGTTCACGCTGGTGCTGGTCCATCGGTCAACTAATGGACCAATGGCGGGAGAGGCTGGCGCTGTTCCTCGGTCTCGCAATCAAGGATATCGGCCAAATAGGGGGTGGGAAGAACACGCAAACCGGCCGACTCGATGTCGCAGTCATACAGAGCCTGATTCGCAAGGGTGAGGTGAAGGACACTGTGGCCGAATACGGCCAGGTGATCGTGGACGAATGCCATCACGTCTCGGCCTTTTCGTTCGAGCGAGTGCTGAAGAAGGTCAAAGCAAAGTACGTGGTCGGACTAACATCCTTATGCAACGCGGCCTAATCCGCATTAGGCCGGAAACGATTCTGAAGCGCCATCGATAGAGAGCCCATTAATAATCGCCACCAATCTCATCCTACGTAGCGGACCAAAGCAATGACTATCAAAGGCGGAGTTCACTAAGAATCCTTCAGTCCAGACGTTTCGCCGCTTGAAGTTTGCCAAATCCTTTTTGGGGTGGGAATCTTGTGTGAAGGGAATTTTTGAGAGTCTGCCAAAAGTCTGCCAAATTATGCAGGTAACAATGAGGGGAGGACAAAAGCAGCGAAATAACCTAAGAAAAATGGTAGGCGCGTGGGGATTTGAACCCCAGACCCCTACCGTGTCAAGGTAGTGCTCTACCCCTGAGCTACGCGCCTAAATTTTTCAAATAAGATCCCTATAGGGGACCAAGAAAAAGCGGAGCCCGAAAGTAACAAAGCAGTTATTTGCTGTCAAGTTGAGTTAGTGACAGTTGAGTTAGTTGATGGTCGTGTCCCAATTTCATTCTTCCTTTGTGCTTTGTGTGCTGTGAACTCAACAGGTACTCATGCCGTCGGAGTGTTCGCTGCGACCCGGTCCCATTCGGCATACAACGATTGAAGCCTTGTCTCCGTCTCCTGGTATTCATCATTGAGCTGAATCAGACGGGTCGCGTCCCGAGAGATCTCCGGTTCGCCCATCTGCTGGGAAATCTCATTCAATCTCGCTTCCGCTTGAGCAATGTCAGCCTCAAGGCTTTCCGGTGTACGGGTATCAACCTTTTTCTTCTTGATGACCTTTACACCTGAGGATGTTGAAGATCCTGGCGTCGCATTACTTTTTCCTTTTGGCGATTTTGTGCTTCTCG
>JBPCMM010000143.1:0-6133 GCA_051002255.1 Pyrinomonadaceae bacterium | reverse complement strand
AGCCTATGAACAAAAGTACGAAGAACGTCGTCTCAAGCACCTTATGGCCCAAGCGAAATCCCTCGGTTTCCAACTTGTTCCATCCCAGACGTAAACGAGTTTCTAAGAAGAGCCGTAGCGACCGGGTTCGCTAGGGTTAGGTTACTACTCGCCCTCGGCCCAATCGACGCGGTCGCTACCGCTCTCGGTTCTGACATGACTTCGGCTCGCCCACGGCTGTTGACTCAAATCCCTTTCGGACTAAGTGTTTTAAGAGAGCCCGTTTGTCTCAAAGCCTCGTAGAGAACTATTCCCACCGAAATGGCGAGGTTGAGACTGCGAACCTTCGGGTTTATCATGGGGATAGTCAGACATCTGTCCCAGTTTTCGCGGAGCACGTTTTCGGGAAGTCCTCCAGTCTCACGACCAAATATGAGACAGTCGTCCTCCGCGAAAGCCCAGTCAGAGTAAGGCTTGTCCGCTTTGGTAGTCAGGTACAGAAAGCGGGCGTCAGGCAAGAATCCGTAAAGGGAAGCAAGATCGGAGTGTCGTCGCATTGTGACCTCCGGCCAGTAGTCCAGGCCGGCCCTTCGGAGGGCACGATCGTCCATGCGGAACCCGGTAGCGCCGACGATGTGCAGAGGAATTCGCGTGGCCGCACACAATCTTGCAATACTGCCAGTGTTGGGCGGAATTTCGGGCTCGACAAGCGTCACTCGGATCATAAGACAGCAGTTCTTAGTGAGGTACTTGGTTCTTTGAGGACCGGACCGACCACGAGTCACCCTCTTGCTCAAAAACAAAAGGAACGACGAACTTCGTTGAAGTATTCGTCGTTCCCTTTGAGAAGGCTTTGAGAGCCCTCAGAAGTTGGTGTGCGCCAACTGAACGTTGCTGATGTAACCTGCTGGTTCGACCTATCTCTTCTTTGCGGCCTTCTTGGTTCCGCCCTTCTTCCCGCCCTTTTTGGCGCCACCCTTTTTCGCTGCTTTCTTTCCACCTTTTTTAGTTGCCATAGCTTCTATGTGCTCCTTTATTTTTCAAGTTTGGGGTTTTTGTTCCTGACCACAAGATGCTGTGCTTAGTTTGGTCTTGTGGGCTAGCGTAACCGGCGCACAACATCTTGCTATATAACTGTTTATGAAGCGGATGTCAACAACTTAATGCGGCTAGAGTGAAAATATTTCCCCTCACTTTGCGTGCGACGTGGCGCGTCGCCCCGAGCTGTTGCTCTCTTCATCACCATAATGTGACGAGAAGAATGATCGATGATTGATTGAATATTGATCTGCAGTTTAGTGAAGCTGTAAGTGATCCGCGAGTGGAAAAGAAAGGCTGAACTCGAGGCTCAACAAATGCCAGGCGCGATGAAGTTGTTATCTGAAGAGCGGTGTAAATATCCATTGATCATGACGATCAATTCCGTAGTAGTGGAGGACAGAATTGTTCTGACTACGACTGCTTACCCCGACAAAAGGTCCACTCGAATCCGCCGATAAATCTCCCTCACTTTGCTTGGGTGGCTCCGAATCCGCTTCCACAACGTTGATGAGTTGCGGGGCTGCAAGTTGTTGTAACTGCGCCATTTGTGGCGTTAGAGGCTGGGGCAGAAAGTTGCCCGCATAGATCATCACCGAGCGTTGAAAGTCGATCAGTTCTGGCGAACGCGGGCGCACTAATCGCCACTCACCAGAGGTGGAAAGCCAATCGCGGGCGGCACTGGCGCGCAAGAGCTGCCGCTTCTTGGAACCTCCCGTGACAGGTATTCCTTCCAGCAGTTGATCGATTGATGTGGGAAGAGATTGAATGCCAACGCCGCGACCAGTAGTCGATTGGTGAAGATAGTAACCGCGTATAGCTTCCGCGACTTGCTCACCGCGAAATATAGTTTCCTTCTCGCGTTCGCGTTGGGCTTGTTGGCGAATACTCGGTGCCGCAGCGGTCGCGAAAAGTGCGAGCAGCGTCATTAAGGCAAGGAGCGCGACCAGAGTGTAACCGGCCTCAGAAGACCGCGACCAGGGCGAATCGCGACTTTCACCGACTTGCCAGCGAGCGATGGGCAGGCGGCATATCTTGTGGTGTGGTCCTCGTCTAAGGCTCATCATCTTCACTATCAGCTTTCGGAGTCGGACGGGTCTGCGGACTAAATCCTTTGTTCTGATCCATTGTCATTGCCAGGGTGTGTTTGACCTTCAGAGTCGTATCAACGAGGACAAGTTCTTCCTCCGAAATGCTGGTTAAGCGGAATCTTCCGCCAAGAACGTCACCCCGCTGTACATTAAGAATCTCTCGGCTACCTTTGTCCTGAAGGATGGCTGTGTCTTGCCTACGCTTTGTGCCAATAATTCCGATATAGGTGTAATTCGGAGTCGGCGGCGGACTGACATTGAGCATTGTTTCGTTTGAATAGAGCTTGCCATCTGGGCTTCTTACGATCACTGGGCGGGCTCCGGGGTTGGCAATCATTGCCGCGGGCACAGTCGCAGACAACTGCTGCGGGCTTACAAATCGCGTCGGCAGTTCGCGTCCGTCCACCGTTATGCGCACCTCCGGTGTAAACCTGTCACCTGTGACTTCGACTGTAAAATCATCAGTCCTGGCGTAAACATTTGACGGTGAAACGGCCGCCAGCAGCACCGGAGGCGGGGGAGTCGGCGTCGGGATAGGCGCCGAGGCCACGGGCGCCGGTGGCTTTTCGTAGTAGACAAAGATGTTCCGTCTGGCCTCTGCTACGGATGGCAGGGTCGGCGAGTAGGACACCGGGCGTAGCTGTTCGAGCGGTAGAGTTTTGAGTTCGTCGCCCCTTTGTATGGGTGCAGGGTTCACTGCCGTTCGGTTCCCTGGAGTCACGTTGGTCTGAGGGTTCCGATTGCCTCTAGGCTTCGAGCTTCCGCCAAAGCCAAAGAAGGTCCACCAGAGAAAAAGAATAGCCACCAATCCCAGCGCCAGTGCCCAGATCAATTTCTTGCGCTCACCCGGATTGGTGTCGGTAATTTGCATAATCAGCCCTACTGCACAACAGCCCCACTCTCACCGTTGGCACGTTGAAAGTAAGTCGCCATGTCCAAACGTAAACTCACAAGCGAACCGCGAGCCCCGCTGGTTGAAGCGCTCTCGGCAGTATTTGTTTCAGTCGCTCGTTCCAGCTCAATCGCGTTGATGATGATGAATTGTTTGCTCGCCTCGAGGCTGCGAATGAAGCGGCGAAGGTTCTGGTAAGATCCCTCAACAGTAAGACTGACGCCAATCCCGGGATAAACGCTCTGCCACTTCGAGCTCGCCGACTTCGACCCGGTAGTGCTTCTCTTCGCATCAAGGGATTCTAGCGGAGTATAAGACGGCCCTGACGTGTTGCGCAGTCCATTCTTGCGGATCACTTGGTTGAGTTCATCATAAAGACCCATTCGACCCTGGTTACGGTTCGGTAGTCGATTGTCCTCGAAATCGTCCAGGCTCTCAGTAATCTTCTCGACGGTAGACTGAGTATCCCGTCCTTGACGCATCAAGTCCTGCGAGCTACGTAGCTGGTTCTGTAGGCGCGAGCGTTCTAACTGGCGCACTTGAAGTTGGGATCGCGCGGGTATCAGGAAATAGACATAGCTGAGTAGAACTGTAAGCAAGATTATCAGACTGCCGCCGAGTGCGATGATCTCAGCCACGCCAAACATGCCATTTCTCCGCGACTTCCGAAGGCGCTGAAGTTGCATGCTGATATCGTGGCGGCGAGTCGGGGGAGGAGTCCGTGCTAACTCATCGCTCATTTTGGCCTCCCTTCTGAAGGGTGGCCGAACTCTCAACTGAGGCGAGAGCGGCAGCTTTATCATCGGAAGAGGCAGAACCAGCGCGCGGACGGTAGAACACAGAGAGCTCATATTCAGTGCCGCTCTCTCCCCTTCCTTTTTGCAAATTCTGAGAACGCAACTCCGCCCGAAAAACACCTGCCCGATCCATATCGGCAATCATTTCAGTTATTGTGGAAGGTGTTTTGCTGACCACGGTGAGATCCAGTTCTCCGAATGTCTGGTCACCTCGGGTGGCAAGATCCCGAACACTGATGCGAGTGACTCTTACGCTTCCCGGCAAGGCAGATTCCAGGTCCGCTAATAGACGCGACCAGGAAAAGCGCTTGCGGTCGACTAGTTCATGCGCGGCCCCTAGGGCTTTCAGTTGCTCGGCCGTCAGCGCGATTCGCACCTCTTCGGCTTGCTTTTCAAACGCATGTGCCTGCAAGTTAAGGTTATTTATGTCGCTCTGGACAGCTTTGGATTGGGCATTTGCCCGGGCAGTGGCACGTATAATAAGGGCAAAAGCCACCAACGAAAGGCACACGACCAGAATCGTCACAGTCCATGGCAACGCACGATTGCTAAAGGGTTTGCCAGCAAGGTTGAGTTTCATGGACATCGGGGTGAATTAGCTTCTTTCGGGGCTGGTCGTCATCGCAACTTAGAAGAGAGCATACACGCCCCTCCTAAAATGGTGCAACCGCGCATAACTTCGAGCAGGCGGTTCCGCTCAGGTAGGCAATACACGCTGGAAAGCCAATGTCGTTTCATAAATCTGATGACGAAAACAGACTTTAGACTGCTTCGCGCTCCTCGACCGCAACCAGGGTAATTTCACGCAAAGAGGCAAAGGGGGCAAAGACGCAAAGTCTAGTGCGTATTCTTCTTTGCGTCTTTGCGGGTCGTTCTGGCTTCGAAAACAAGATTCTGCATTCTTATTTCACAGAGGAGGGTTCCTGGGTTTCTCATCTCCGTCTCGGAGGCAAGGGGCTTTCGGTCGCGGCTATCGAATGGCGATAGGCGCAAATGCGGTTTCGGCCGCTACGCTTGGCGCGGTACAGGGCCGCGTCGGCCAGCTCGACCAAGTGGATTGGATCCCTTGCGTCATCAGGAAATGCGGCGACCCCAACGCTGATTGTGATGTGGTGAGTTTGATCTCCGGCGGAGCCCTGACGAACAGCAGGGAAATCGTGCCCCTGAACACCTGACCGCACACGCTCGGCCGCCACAAGTCCCTGCGCGTAGTCAGCATCCAGGAGGAAAGCCGCAAACTCCTCACCTCCAAAACGGGCTGCGACATCACCCGCTCGAAGGGCCTTCTTAATAACGGCGCCAATCGCCTCGAGCGTTTGGCTGCCTACCAGATGCCCGTAAGTGTCGTTGACCGCTTTGAAGTAATCTAGATCCATCATCAAGACACAAAAAGGAAGCGATTCAGCCTCAGCTCGTGCCGCCTCGCGCCGCAGCTCAGAGAAGAATGACTTGCTGGTTAGCAGTCCTGTGAGTTCGTCGTGCGCGAGCAGACGATGAATCTGCTGTTGAAACTCGCGATCGATATCGTCCAGCATGTCGAACCGGAACAGATGATCCCCGATGGCTATCTTGTCACCTTCGTTTAGCATCGTTTCGGTAAGCAACTGTCCATTGACCAACGTGCCGTTCGTAGAACCGAGGTCTGTGATCTTGAAGCGCAATTCACCACTTAGTGGATCCCGCTCGGTCTTGATGCGAGCGTGAAGCCGAGACGCCCGAGAGTCGTTGACTCGAACATCGGCTTCCAGAGCGCGACCGAGAGTTACTTCATCGCGCTCAAGCGGGATGGATACTGCCAGCAGTTCGCCTCGCAGAGACACCAACGCCGGGCGACGCTCGCCCTGAAGAGGGTTTGCCGCGTCGGGAAGCGGGCCCAGCTGGGTACGACTGGGTTCGTCGTTATCGTTACTCGTCATTGGTCTGAGGACTGTAAATTTGCCGGGCCACCCCAGCATCGTGCCTGCAACGCTGAATCCAGTTCTTTTAGGCTCGGCACGCATCTTATCGCGCAGGACGGACGGTAGCAACTCATTGTGTAAACTTCCCGACTACCTTAGGGGCTTTCAGTTTTCCGTTGGAATCGGTCTCTTCAAGTTGAAATGGATCACTCAGGATTAATAATCTCAAAGGTCAGGAACGGTGCACTACCCCCGCCTGCTTCTTGGGACAGTCAGCGGGGGTAAACCACCCTTACTCACTAGAAACTCACGCGGCCGGGATCAGTTGGTAGCCGAGTGCAAGTGCTTGCTTTTTCATGGTCTTTAACCGGCGCTCTTTGTATTTTTGCTCGTAGGCCTGTTCTCCGATTTCTACAAAGGTGGTGCGATTTTTGAGCA
>JBPCMM010000142.1:0-4156 GCA_051002255.1 Pyrinomonadaceae bacterium | reverse complement strand
CTTCGGATTGTTCTTCCCCAGTACCTTCGTGATCGCTGCCGTCAACGTCGTCTTCCCGTGATCCACGTGCCCGATTGTCCCGATGTTCACGTGCGGCTTTGAACGGTCAAATTTTTCCTTGGACATTATTCAGTGGCCTCTCAAACAAAGATTCATTAACGGCTTGACGCGAGCTGAGAATTTCTGGAGCCCGCGATGAGATTTGAACTCATGACCTCCTCCTTACCAAGGAGGCGCTCTACCCCTGAGCTACGCGGGCGCGAGTCCTACTACAAAGTACAAAGAACTGGAGCGGGCGACGAGATTCGAACTCGCGACCCTCAGCTTGGAAGGCTGATGCTCTACCAACTGAGCTACACCCGCTCACGAATTGCGGAATTTCGGATTTGGGATTACGGGTGAAGTCTCCCTTCAATTCGAAATCCGCAATCCGAAATTCCTCACTGGTGCAGGGGGCAGGATTCGAACCTGCGTAGGGCGTTAGCCCGCCGGGTTTACAGCCCGGTGCCATTAACCACTCGACCACCCCTGCATACCATTTCAAGTGCCTAATGGAGCCGGCGAAGGGATTTGAACCCCCGACCCTCTGATTACAAATCAGATGCTCTACCAACTGAGCTACGCCGGCCCGCTACAGATTGCAATAGCGCATTCCGACAAAAGGCGGATAGTACCAACAGGAAAACGAAAACGCAAGTCGCAGGCAGAGTTAGACATAACTGTCGGATCGTGGACTCGGGGAAGCAGACACGGTACCGGTTTCAACGTGAGGACATTAGTTTCATTACTGCCCAATTCCCGCGGGTCCCGCGGGATTCACTAAAAACTTTGCCTTAATAGTAGGCAACAATAGGACTGAACCTTCGTCGACTAGTCCGGCACCGTAGCGATCCTCGCGCTGTCGGCTTTGCGTCGCTCAGCTCGAGATGCAAGAACGGAGGCGTAGAACGAACGGAAATACCCATACATCGACAGGCACGCTGAGATTACTACCAGCCACAACAGAGCCCGCCCGGCTGTGTAAACCAACACCTGCCAATCGTTTCCTGTCGTGGGGCCTTCGCCGAGAAGGTGCTGTAAAGCTGCCCTCAACTCCGGCACTGACCAGAACTCGATTGCCGGAAATGGCCTGCCAAAGTTTTCCACAGGTGGCTTTCCCGAAACACTGGAGGCAATTAGCAGCGCAACGGTCACGACCTGCGCCAGCATTTTGAATTTACCCATCTTTGACGCCGCTATGACTATGCCATCCGCTGCGGCGATTGAGCGCAGACCGGTAACTGCAAACTCACGTCCGATGATGATCACCACCGCCCACGCTGGAGCGAGCTGGTTCTCAACGAGGGAGATTAGGGCGGCGGAGATGAGCAGCTTGTCGGCAATCGGATCGAGCAATTGGCCCAGACGAGTTACCTGATCGCGGCTGCGCGCGAAGTGGCCGTCCAAGAAGTCAGTAAGAGCGGCACCCAAAAAAAGCGCGACGCCTAATATGTGCCGCGGTAACCCGAACCAGTTTTCAGAAAACGGTGTCAGGAGAACCACAACCAGAAGCGGGACGATAAAAATACGCAGCAGTGTTAAGGCGTTCGGAAGATTCAAACTTATACCGCCCTAAGGAAAGGCAACCAGAATCAGTTCGTGCTTGCGATTGCTCGCAGTTTATGACCCGCTCCGAAACAGTGTCAAGAGAGCCAACTCCCAACTTGCTCAATTAGTTTGTGCTCAGTTAGAATCGTGGTTTCTTCGCCACGTAATATTCATATCTGTGGTGGCGTGCTCGGTTAAGTACCATGGCAATTGACCGCATAACTGTAAGAGGAGCTCGCCAGCATAACCTCAAGAACATTAACGTAGAAATACCTCGCGATCGCTTCACAGTTGTCACCGGCCTCTCCGGTTCCGGAAAGTCATCACTCGCCTTCGACACTATCTATGCTGAGGGACAGCGTCGCTACGTGGAGTCGCTGTCGGCTTATGCGCGGCAGTTCCTCGACCAGCTAGAGAAACCGGATGTCGATTCAGTAGACGGCCTTTCCCCGGCAATTTCAATCGAGCAGAAAACAGTTTCCCGCAGCCCTCGATCTACGGTAGGCACGGTAACCGAGATTTATGACTACATGCGTTTGCTCTTCTCTTCGATCGGTCAGCCCCATTGTCACATATGCGGTGCGGCGATCACCCGGCAGAGTGTGGAGCAGATTGTGCAAAACATCCTCTCGCTGCCCGAAGGCGAAAGGGTGATGATCCTGGCGCCCATAGTTAGAGGACGTAAAGGTGAGTTTAAAAAGGAACTCGAGAAACTTGCAAAGGACGGATTTCTGCGAGCGCGCGTCGATAATGAACTGCTTTCCCTAGACGAAGAGATCAAGCTTGACAAGCGGCGCAACCACACCATTGAAGCAGTCGTCGACCGTTTGTTAATCAAACCGGGAATTAACGAGCGCCTCTCGGAGTCCGTCCGCACAGCTTTAAAGCTTACGGGCGGAGCTGTGCTGGTATCGGTTGTCGATGGCGAAGAGAAGCTTTATTCGGAGCGCATGGCTTGTGTCAATTGCGGCATCAATGTCCCCCCACTCGAGCCGCGGTCGTTCTCATTCAACTCCGCCTACGGCGCCTGTAAACGATGTCACGGCCTGGGCTCGGTCCTCGAAGTCGATCCAGCCAAGCTCATTCCAGATACGAACACTCCAGCTGACAAGCTGACTTTCATGGGGTCGTCGGATCGTCAGGGTTCTGCTTACCTCACGACCGCGTTGATGGCGGTTATTAGTCACTTCAAAGGTAATGCGAAAACCCCTTTCAACGAGTTGCTGCGCGAAGCTCGAGAAGGCTTCATCGAAGGACTCAGCGGCCAGTTGAACTTCCACCAGGGCGCGTATTCTTATCAAGCCCGTTGGAAAGGCGCATTGCATTGGTTGCGTGAGCGTCTCAACGAATCGCCCTCTGAGAAGGTGCGCCTGGCGCTCGAGGAACTTGTGTCCCCGGGAATCTGTCCGGAATGCAAAGGAAGGCGCTTGCGTGCAGATTCGCTGGCGGTGCGTTTAGGCGGGCGAGGCATCGCGGACTACACCACCTTCCCGATCGAAGAAGCGGCGGCCGTCTTTGCCGAGATAAAACTGAATCCGCGCGAGGAAAAAATTGCCGGCTCTATACTTAGAGAAATAGTCAACCGGCTTCGCTTCTTGCAAACTGTTGGGCTCGGCTATATCACTCTTGATCGTGTGTCGTCTACGCTGTCCGGCGGCGAGGGTCAACGCATCCGCTTGGCTACGCAGATTGGATCACAACTCCGGGGCGTGCTTTACGTCCTGGATGAACCATCTATTGGGCTTCATCCACGCGACAATCAGAAACTGCTGGAGACGTTGTGCGCGCTTCGCGACCTGGGCAACACCGTACTGGTTGTAGAACACGACGAAGAGACGATTCGTCGCGCCGACTACGTTGTTGACCTGGGACCTGGCGCAGGTGCTCATGGTGGCGAACTGGTTGCGTCCGGGACCGCGGAAGACGTGGCCAACAATCCGAATTCGATCACGGGACTCTACATTCGAGGTTTGAAGAAAATCGATGTGCCGAAGCAGCGCCGTGCACCTAACGGTAAATCCCTCACCATCCATGGGGCCCGCGCAAACAACTTGAAGGAGATTGACGTCTCATTCCCGTTAGGTCTGCTAACCGTCATCACCGGCGTTTCAGGTTCGGGTAAATCGACGCTGGTTGGCGACATCCTCTACCCGGCTCTGGTGCGTCACCTTTATGGTTCGCTATCTAAGGCCGGACCTTACACCGCGATTGAAGGTTTCGACAATGTCGATAAAGTAATTGAGATCGACCAGTCGCCTATTGGCCGCACGCCACGTTCGAACCCGGCGACTTACACGGGGCTGTTCACCCCACTGCGCGAACTCTACGCAATGCTGCCGGAGTCGCGCGAGCGCGGCTACAAGCCAGGACGCTTTTCTTTCAACGTCAAGGGTGGCCGCTGTGAAGCTTGCGAAGGCGATGGCATGAAACGCATCGAGATGAACTTCCTGCCGGATGTCTATGTTCTCTGCGACGTTTGCCGGGGCGCTCGCTACAACCGCGAAACGCTGTCCGTGAAATTCAAAGGCAAGTCGATTGCCGAGTTATTGGACACCACCGTCGATGAGGC
>JBPCMM010000141.1:0-14406 GCA_051002255.1 Pyrinomonadaceae bacterium | reverse complement strand
AATGTGCTGCGCGTGATGGAAGAAATACAGAAGTGAAAGACGAGCGGGTCACTAGGGGACGAAGCACGGAGATTAAGCGAAGAAGCAAGCGACCACGCATTGGATTCCATGCTCCGATCTCGGGAGGGCTGCACAATGCCCTGCTTCGATCCAACGAGCTTGATTGTCAGGCGGTGCAGATCTTCTCGCGCAATCCGAGAGGATGGAAAGCTAAGCAACTAAGCGTTGAAGAAGTCGAGCTGTTCAAGCGCGTTCGCCGCAAGACAAAGATCTCGCCGGTAGCCATCCATACTAACTATCTAATCAATCTTGCTGCTGCGGATGAGGGAATGCTGCACAAGTCTCGCTCCTCCTTTCGAGAAGAGCTTGAGCGCGGGATTCTGCTCCGCGCAGACTACCTCGTAGTTCATCCGGGCAGCGCGCGCGGCGCCTGTGAGGCTGATGGGATCCACGCGTGTGCAGAGAGCTTGAAGCGCGCAGCAGACGGACTCGATTTGGGTTCGATTCGGATTCTTCTGGAAAACACTGCCGGCCAGGGTGAGTGCATTGGCCATCGGTTTGAGCACTTAGGGGAAATAATGAAGGCCTGTCCCGGCCTCCCCCTTGGTGTTTGCTTTGATACAGCTCACGCGTTCACCGCCGGTTACGACATCCGCACGGCGGAGGGACTAGAAGCAACCATCCAGGCTCTTGATCGCGAGGTGGGAACGAAGAAAGTGCGGGCAATCCATTTCAACGACTCGAGGGCTGAATACCGCTCGCGTGTGGATCGCCACTGGCATATCGGAAAAGGTCACATAGGGACGGCCGCGCTGAGGCGCGTGGCGCGTCATCCAAAACTTTCCCACTCAGCTTTCATCCTTGAGACGCCGTACGACAAACCCGAGGATAATAAGCCGAATATTGAAGCACTCCGGTCATTTATTGGGGATTAGGCCTCTGATACAGCGCGGAGGGTTACGAATCCCCCAAATTCTGCAAGCCTTGGGTCGCCGTTTCCCTAAAACCACCCGTTTATGGCGAACTTGCTTGAACACACCTCTCGCGTGTGTTAGATTTTCAACGGCTGTTGGTTCTTGTTGACGGCCGAAACTTGCCAGTTAACATTTCACCCCTGACGCTGACGGACTTCACTCCCTGATATTGCAGATCGAAGGATTCTACCTGGAACTTTGGCTCGCATAGCTAGCTCGTTGTAATTCAGTCACCGCTCAACTTCATCGATTTTGTAGACATATGACCACGAAAACCAATCGCTTCGCGTTTGATTGGTGGGTAGTTCAAAAGAAGTCTATCTACCTCGGCATTGCCCTATTTTCCCTCTGCGTACTGGCCGCTGGCGCTTCAGCCTACGTCTGGAAATACGGCAATCCCCTGAGGAACGTGGGCACTGGCGTTAAGACGCCTGCCGGTGCGAGATTCATTTCCTTCGAAGGCGACGTGCGCGTAATTCGCGCCTCCACACGCGAGACAATCGCCGCCAGGAGCGACACCCAACTCTATCCCGGCGACGCCGTTCAGACGCAGGAAAGTGGGCGCGCGCGCATCGGCATGGCGGATGGGTCAACACTTGTGGTCCGTCCTAATAGTATTATTACCGTGCGCGTTAACGCCCGCGACGACGATGGGAAGCGGAGCAACGTTCACGTAGTCGTCGATAGCGGTCAGATGTATGTGCGCACGGAGGAGCAACCTGAAGGCACCAGCAACGTCGTGGAGACTCCCAAGACGAGCAACAAGCTCGGCGAGCAAACCAGCGCCAGCTTCGGAGTGAATTCCGAAGGCACGGAAGAGATTCGGGTCAATACCGGTGCGATCGAAACTACCAACCGCGCTGGCGAGAAAACTTCGATTAGCGGCGGTCAGTATGTTGCCGTCAATCCTTCGGGCACTGTGTCGCGGCCGCAGAGGCTTTTAGAGGTGCCCGTGCCTTCCGAGCCACGCGATCTTGACAAGGTGGTAGTAAGCGCTAAGGGTTCCGCAAATGTAGCCTTGAAATGGTTGCGGCCTCCTTCAGGATCTCCTGCTTACTATCGCGTCGAAGTGGCAACTTCACCTTTTTTCGTTGCTGGTGGTCGGATGGTAGAGCGCGATCAATTGGTAGCAATGGAATTCAATGCCAGTGATCTGCGACCGGGAGTTTACTTCTGGAGGGTGAGGGCCACCGCCACCACCGGTCAAACTAGTGATTGGAGCGATCCCAAGAAGTTTGTTGTGGCCCCTCGAGGGTCGGGCTCGCAAGTTGTAGTTTCAAATCTGACCGCCGAACTGCTGGGCGGTAATATTTATCTGGTTCGCGGTCAGGCCGAACCCGGAACAACCATCCGTGCCGGTGGCCGCGAGGCCATCGTCTCCACCAGTAAGTCTTTCCAGGTTCAGATCACGGCACCGGCAGGAGACAGGGAGATCACGGTTGAAGCGTTGGATCCGAATGGGAATAGCAGCAGCTATAAGTTGGCACTCTCCAGCGACGGTCGGGGCAAAGACTAGATTTCGTTTGCAATGTCGAGACATGTAATTCTACTGACAGACGCCCACGAGGCTCCAGCCTACGAGCTAATCGAGGCCTTGCGCGGCGCTGGCGTGAAAACCCTGATCGAAGGGCTGCGCGAGGTGGAGGCGGAATTGGCTCTGGCAAGCAAACAAGCGAGCGAAGGTTCCACTCGTAACGAGGGCCCGCCGCCCTTAGCCGTCTTATATGAGGTGGTACCAGGGGCGGATCTGGTGGAAACGCAAACAGCGACAGATCACGCCAGGACTTTCTGGCCAGGCACTCCGCTGGTGGCATGCCGTAGACATGGAAACGGTTATCAAAGCCTGAATCTACGCAACCTGGATGGCGCAACTCTGAAGAGGTTGGGGTTCCGCGCAATCGCGGATAAGGCGGCGCAACTCCCGGCGCTCTTGCGGGAAATTGAAGGCCACGGGGCCACCGCCGAGCTCAAGTTGCCGGAGATTATCCAGAAACCTGTTGAGCAGGGTTCATATTCTCTCCCGCTTAAACTCAAAGCGAAAGGATTACGCGCGGCCTTTGAGTTGGTTTCTTCTCTTCACTTCATTGGGGATCAAGTTGGAGCTGCACATACCGCGCTGGCCGGCATCGACCAGTTGGTGAGCGCCAGATATTGGACCATCTATCTCATTTCGGATGCAAAGACAGTGGAAGCTTCTTGCCTGGAAGCGATTGCGGTAAGGGACCGCGAGCAGCAGCTGGAAGCAGCGGAAGCTGACGAGTGGCGCCGGGTCTATATTCCGGAGATAGACGCTACTCCGCGTTACGAATCCAAGGCCGCACACCTGGCAGCAGCGGGGATGAGTACGATTAAGAGAAAGGAGCGGGGCAAGCATGTCCTGGCAGTTCCGCTCATTTGTGGCGAACGGATCCTGGGGGTTCTGGAAGGAGTTCGCGATAGCGAGAACGAGTCTTCTTTCAAGAAGTCGGAAATCGAACTGCTCGATGCGCTTTCATTGCCGCTGGCTTCCGCTCTCGCGAACGCCGTGCGGATCGCAGAAGCCGAAAGACTTTCACAAACTGACGATCTGACGAAGTTGCACAACGCGCGCTACCTGCGGCAGTTTCTGCTTAATGAGATCCGACGAGCGCGCCGGTACGGTTCGAGTGTGACGGCCCTATTTCTGGATCTTGACGACTTTAAACAAGTCAACGACCTCCACGGACACCTGGTCGGCTCGCACGTACTCATGGAAATAGCAGGGGTGATACTCGGTTCCGTTCGCGACACCGATGCCTTGGCACGCTACGGTGGTGACGAGTTCGTGATCGTTCTGCCAGACACAGGTATGGATTTGGCAGGGAGTGTCGCGGAACGCATCCGCGAAAAAATCTCACAATATTGCTTCACAGGGGGCAAACGTCTGAAACTTTCCCTCACCGCCAGTTTCGGAGTGGCGACTTTCCCCATTCACGCCTCCTCCCCGCAACAACTCATCGCTTGCGCGGACACGGCAATGTACGAGGCAAAGGCGGCAAACAAGAACTGCGTCCGCTTTTCTGCGGGCTCTATCCCCCACCCTCGAGTTGAAAACACCCCGGTTAAGACTGGGCAAGCCACCGACGACTAACCCGGGAAACCGATTTCTTTGATACACAAAAGTTAGAATCGGGTGTATCTTATGATGTTCGGACCAGGCTGGTCTGTCCTAGGTTAATCCAAAACCTGAATTGGTGAGTTGGTGGAAATTCTTGCATCTGGCGTCTTCTTAGTGAGACAAGGTATTTGCCAACCGCAACCGCCTACCCCCCGGAAGTTCTCATTCTACACACACGGGAAGTGATCAAATTAGATGGCCTTCAAATCTATTTTTAGTCTGTTCTCCAGCGACCTCGCAATCGATCTGGGTACCGCCAACACCTTGGTCTACGCGAAGGGGCGGGGTATCGTTGTTTCCGAGCCCTCCATAGTTGCAATTAACAAAGTCACCAATCAAGTGGAAGCCGTAGGCCGTGACGCTAAGGACATGCTGGGGCGAACTCCCGGTAATATCGTCGCCATCCGGCCCATGAAAGACGGCGTTATCGCCAACTTTGAAGTGACCGAGAAGATGCTGCAGCATTTCATACGCAAAGCCCACAATGGAAAAACCTGGGTCAGCCCGCGGGTGGTTATCGGTATTCCTTCCGAGATCACGCAGGTCGAGCGTCGCGCCGTCGAAGACTCCGCGTATCGGGCCAAAGCCTCTGAAGTTTATCTGGTGGAAGAAGCGATGGCAGCCGCGATAGGTGCCGGCCTGCCCATCACCGAACCACACGGCAACATGGTTGTCGACATCGGCGGAGGTACCACCGACATCGCGGTGATCAGCTTGAGCGGTATCGTCTATTCCCGGGCCGTACGAGTTGCTGGTAATGAGATGGACGAGGCAATCATCTCCTATATCAAGCGGAAGTATAACCTTCTAATTGGGGAAAGAACTGCGGAAGCCATCAAAATTGAGCTGGGCTCAGCGTATCCCTTAGATGAGCCGCTCTCGTATGAAGTGCGCGGACGAAATCTGATTGAAGGCATTCCGAAAACGATCACGATGACCGACGAAGAGGTGCGTGAGGCTTTAGCAGATTCCGTGTCGACCATTATTAATGCGGTTCGTGTAGCGCTCGAGCGTACACCGCCGGAGCTTTCCGCTGATATTGTCGAGCGTGGCATTGTGCTTACTGGTGGCGGTGCTCTCCTTAAGAACCTCGACAAGCGCCTGTCGATCGAAACTGGTCTTCCCGTCTCGATTGCCGACGATCCGCTGGCTTCAGTGGTGCTCGGAACCGGCAAGATGCTCTCTGACTTTGACCTCTTGAAGAGGGTTAAGTGGGAAAACACTATGACCAGTGGAATGTAACGAAGGCGTAAATCGTTAATCGTAAATAGAAATGCAGGTTACGGTTCACTAACGTTGCCCCTTAACAATTCACGATTCACGATTCACGATTTACGAATATGGCAAGCAGTCGTACCCAAAAAGAGATTCGTCAGCGCGCACCTATTTGGCTCGTGATGCTGCTTTTTGCAAATCTGATTGTGATGGCCGTTGACGCCCAGGAAAACTTTACCAAGCAAAACATATTCAAAGGAGGAATTCAGGCCGTCGCTTCGCCTGTGCAAAGAGGAACTTCCTGGGTGAGCGGCACGGTAGGCGGTTTCTTCAGGCAACTTGGCAGTTTTGGTAGTACAGCTTCGGAGAATGACCGTCTCACTCGGCAACTCGCGGCTACCGAATTAGAACTTCGAAAAGCACAAGAAGCAATGGCCGAGAACGAGCGTTTGAAGGGGCTGCTCAACCTCAAAGAAGAGACTGGTTACGCACAGGTTGAGGCGCGAGTTATTGCTCGCGATGCCTCGGTTTGGTTCAACACTGTGACGGTCAGCCGCGGCAGTTCCTCAGGTATCGCCCTGAATATGCCAGTTGTCACGCTAGGCGGAATTGTCGGCCGGGTGATTGCGGTTAGTCCCTGGACTGCGCAGGTGATGCTGATTACGGACGAAAAAGCAGCAGCCGGGGCGATTATCGGAAAGCTTGGCGAATCAGGAGCCCTGGGATCGGTTAGAGGTCTCGGTAACTCAGATCTTGTCGAGATGCGTTATGTCTCGGGACTCCAAAAGGTCTCAACCGGCGATTACATCATGACGACCGGTCAGGATGGAATTTATCCGCCCGGACTTAATGTGGGAGAGGTGGTTGAGGTGAAACAGGGCACTGCCACTCAACCACATCAAATCTATATCAAGCCTAGCGCACGGCTGGATCAATTAGCAGAGGTGGCGGTGCTGCTGTATCGCCCACCGCAGCGGCCTGCACACGAACAGACGCTGCCGAATGTAGACAAAACAAAAGTGGTGAGCGATAAGTGATGAGATGAGAATCATCATCGTTCCAGCTTGCTTATCACTTATTACCCATCACTTATCACGCTTACGTAATGCCTCAGTTTAAGACTGCTGCGGTTCTCGGGATCGCCATCATTCTGCAGCTCTCGCTACGAGAGGCCTGGCCCCCACTCTCCTATATTGACTTTCCCCTGATTGTCGTTGTTTATATCGCATTGCAGCGCGAGGCGTGGCAAGCCTTGATAGTTGGCACGATTGCCGGTCTCGCGATTGACGCTCCCAGTGGCGGTCTTTTGGGCGCGGGTGGGTTTTCAAAAACCCTGACTGCCTACCTAATCTACTTCGCCGCCACCCGCATTAACCTTGAAAACGCGCTGTTGAGAATTCCGGTCCTGGCGGCGGCGACGCTCATCGACGGCGCGATATACTTTTTTTGGCAGAGGTCGTTAGGAAATCCTCCGTCTGCTCCTTTCGTGCAGACCATCTCCTATAGCCTCATTGGAACGACCACGGTGGGAACTTTCGCGCTCTACATGCTCGATTCGGTCGTCTCCGAACAGGTGAGCCTGCGTCGTCAGTTCGCTTCGCGGCGGAAAGTCGCGCGTCGGGGTGCGGGCTCGTTAAAGAGGCGGTAAAGAAAGTCAACCACGGAATTTCGTCATCGCATTAAGTATCTGATCATTACGAAATGAAATTTGTTGACACATCCCAGAATCTTCGCGGCAGGCTGATGGCTGTTCAGGTCGTTGCCGTACTGCTGCTAAGCGTGCTGGGGGTAAGACTTTATCTCCTGCAGGTGGTTCGCGGCCGTCACTATGCGGAGATTGCCCAGAACCAACGAATCAGGTTGTTGCCCATAACGGCACCGCGCGGCATTATCTTCGATCGCAATGGACACCCGCTCGTCGATTCACGTCCTATCTATAACGTGATCCTATCGCGTGAAGACGTAAGAGGTAAGGAACTAAGCTCGCTTGTGCAGCCTCTATCGGAGGGTCTCGACCTGGATGCCGACATCCTGCGTGATCGTTTTGAAGAAATAAAATCCCTGCCCGCTTTCGAATCCATCCCAGTGAAACTGGATGCCACTCCAGGTGACATCGCCTGGGTAGAAGCGCGCGAACTGGAATTCCCCGAACTACGCGTCGAGCAACAACCCCAACGCCGCTACCCGCCAAATGGTCTGCTGGCGCATGTGCTTGGGTATGTTGGTGAGATCAGTCCCGAACAGTTGAAACAACCTGCATACAAGGATAAGGAACTGAAGCCGGGTGACGTAATGGGTCAGAGCGGTATTGAGCAGAGTTACGACGACTACTTGCGCGGACGGGATGGCTACCGAAAGGTTGTGGTGGACAGCCGCGGCAGGATCCAGGATGAAATCGAGATAGTTCTGGCGCAACCAGGCCAGGATCTGATTACGACGATTGATCTCGACCTGCAATTGGCCGCTGAGGAGCAACTGCTTAATTCAGCAACAAAACGCGGCGTCATCGTCGCTATGGATCCGAACAATGGCGAAATTCTGGCGCTCGCCTCCGCGCCCACTTTCGATCCCAACATTTTCTCTCAGCGCATTGGCACCAAGGAAGGCCGGGCTGAGTATGTTGCCCTGCTAAATGATCCCGACAAACCGCTGATCAACCGGGCGATACAGAGCCGCTATCCTCCCGGCTCGACCTGGAAGATTCCCATGGCCATCGCAGGTTTGCAGCAGGGCGCAATCACACTTGACCACTCAAACCTTCTCTGCGGCGGCGGCATTATGATCGGAAACAAGTTCACACGCTGTATGGGTAATCACGGCACACCGGATGTGATATTGGCGATCACAAAATCCTGCGACGGCTACTTCTACCGTCTCGGATTAAAGATGGGTCTCGAAGGCATCGTGGCCATGGTCGACCAGTTTGATCTGAACAAACGAACTGGAATCGATGTACCCAACGAAGTGAGTAGTCGTACGCCGGCGGAGTTTAAGGCGATCTTTGATCGTCGCGATCAAAGTTGGAAAGAAATCGACACGGTCTTTGCATCGTTTGGTCAGGTTTACGAGGAAATGACGCCGCTTAGTATGCTGCGCACAGTCGCCGGAGTGGGTCTTCGCGGCAAACTTTATGTGCCCCATTTTCTGAAAGAGCTGAAGCCCGCGGGAGAGCCCGGTACGCCGGATTACCGTCGGGCTCGTGGATTTGAGCCGTTGGATTCATCCCGCCCCAATCCCAAGATAATTTCCATCCCCGACGAGATCAACCAGACAGTAGTGGAGGGCATGTGGGGTGTGGTCAACAACGGAGGCACGGGTGCGGGTATTCGCATGGCTGGTTTTGACATCGCGGGCAAAACTGGCACGGCGCAGGTAGTGGGTCTCGGCAAGGATGTTGGTAAGAACAAAGACCATTCCTGGTTTGTTTCGTATGCTCCCGCCTTCAAGCCGGAGATTTCGGTGATTGCACTGATCGAGAATTCCGGTTTTGGAGGTCATCACGCTGCCCCAGCTGTAAGGAAGATCTACGACGTTTACTACCGCAAAACCCGACATGAGGAACCACCCGGCGCCCTCCCCGTAGCCAAGACTACAAAGCCCACACGGAAGGCTCCGGAGAGACCACAAGAGACCACGGTCGTTGAAGGGCAGTGAGGGTAATTGCCAATTTCCGATTGCCAATTGCCAATTTCGCTTCCCCACATACGCTTATTCAGATTATTGAGCGCGCAGAATCGATAAAGTAGGAACTATGATCACACCAATCGGCAATCCGCAATCGGCAATTGGCAATGGCCCATGTCTGCACTTCTAGAAAAAAAATCACTCAGAGACTTCGACTGGTTGTTGGCAATGCTGGCCATCGGCATTGTAGCTTTTGGCACTGTTCAGATTCGCTATGCGCAGCCGCAGGAAGCTTACTGGATTAAGCAGCTCATCGGGCTGGGCATTGCCTGCGTGGCGATGATTCTGGTGGCAGTCACTGATTATCGGAGGCTGCTCAACATCGCTCCTGCCTTTTACATATTTGGCTTGATACTTCTGGCGCTAGTCTTGATTCCTGGTATCGGTCTGAAGATCAATGGCCAACGTGCCTGGATCAAAGTTCCCGGCATTGGTCAGTTTCAGCCATCGGAATTTGTCAAAGTAACAACCGCCATGATGTTGGCCTGGTACTTCGGCAAACATCGCACGCAGGCACTCAGGGTCCACGAAATGGCGGTCGGGGGTCTGATCCTGGCCTTGCCCTGCGGTCTGATCCTGATGGAGCCCGACGTTGGGTCGGTGCTTACTTACCTACCAATCTTGTTTGTGGTGCTTTTTCTCTCGGCCATTCGGATGCGGCTAGTTCTCGGCGGAATAATTCTGGCCGTGGTAATGCTGCCAGTTGCGTACTGGGTGGGAGTTAAGACAAATCTTGTAAAGCCTTATCAACAGGAGCGTATCAACGTCATCCTTGATCCCGAAAACGCAGATCGACGCGGGTTTGGTTATAACACCTGGCAGTCGATCCTGACTGTTGGCGAAGGCGGACTGCTCGGCGCGAAAACCACGTCAGAACACTCGCAAAGCAGTTTGAAGTTTTTGCCGGAACCCCATACAGACTTCATTTTTGCCGTCGCGGCTGGTAACGCTGGGTTCATCGGCTGCATTTTGGTGTTGATCGCTTACGCAATCCTGCTTTCGAGGCTGATTACGGGAGCGCGACGGGCTCCAGACCGCCCTGGAATGCTGGTTATTATGGCAATTGTCGGTGGGCTGATGTTCCAGGTATTCATAAACATCGGGATGGAACTCGGGCTTTTGCCCGTCATCGGCGTCCCATTGCCCCTGATGAGCGCCGGCCTCGCCTCGCTCATAGCCACTTTCATTGCCATCGGCTTCGCGATCAGCGTTCAACTTAGAAGGTTCGTTAATTAGCGTTGCTAAACATCTTGTGTTTCGCGTTTTACCCCCCTTCGGTTATACTCCAGCCTAGCTAGCCTGCCGGATGTTTTCATTTGGCGCTCCAAGGCGTCTTATATCTTCAGCACGAAAAGCCAAGAAAGTTTCCGTGCGCCCGACCAGGCAAGACGAGTTTCTTGGTGTACAAAATGACGACCCGCTTTTAACTTTATTGAGGCCGCTCAACGAGCCCCAGTGGGCTTTGGAGACAGGCGGGCAATGGGACGACATTCCCAACCTTCCGGGGGAAGGCAAAACAAGACAGAACAGGTTCGAGCACATTAGGTCAGGTTTTCTCTGCGCCCCTCAACTTAGTTGAGGATGTGCTCCCTGTAGCAAAGTTGGCGCGTTCGAAGCGTCAGAACCGCAGTCAGGGTTTCTGTTGAACAGTTCAAATGACCGTCGCGCTCTCGACGGAGTAAGTCCACATTGGGACGCTCGCGAGCGCAACCTGCAAACAACTCGCACACGGCCGGTTGGCAATCTATTTCCAGACTCGCCTCAGCCTCGGCCCACAATTTCCACTGAACAAAACGCAGTGGGACGGCTAACCGTCTCACTAATCTCGCGTCAGGCACGCGCCTCGCTCTTTGAGCTAGATGGCGGGCTTGCTTCGCGCAACTCACATTTTCAAAAGAATGCTTGGCCCAGGAACCCGCAGACGGCGTGGCATCGGGGGCTGAAGTCCTCAGCCTACTCTTCCACAAATAAGCATCGAGTCTTGCGGCAGGCATTCCAGGAGACACAAGTTACAACATGGCAAAAGAATTAATCGTAAGCCTCAACGGACGCGAAAAGAAGATCGCGATCATCGAGGATGATCAGGTTACCGAGTTTTACATTGAGCGTGGTGAAGACAATCAGGGCATTGTCGGCAATATCTACAAAGGACGCGTGATGCGAGTTCTGCCCGGCATGCAATCGGCGTTTGTGAATGTCGGTCTGGAACGCGACGCATTCCTTTATGTCTCTGACTTCTTTGACGAAGAGGAAGAGTTTGAACGTATCGTCATCGACAAGGCGAAGAAGGGCGAAGCCGATGCAGGGCGCGCCGCCGCTGAACAAATCGCTCTCGGTCGCGTGGAGCGCGAACATCGCATCGAAGCCACACATGAGCGTGCTGAGCCACTTCGCGAGGCAGAAGTAGATGCTGTACTTGGTGAGGTCGCTCCAGCTGCGACAGAGCAACCCGCCGAAACTGACACTAGTCGCCGGCGAAGTCGGCGCGGCCGCCGTCGCGGGCGTGGGAGAGATGGTCTGGAAGCTCCCGCCGAGCAGGCAACGACCAGCGCTGCGGACGTTGAAGAGGAGATCATCACACCGTTTGTCGAGACTGACCCTTCGATCCAGAGAATTATCGACGAAGAGGAGACAGCTGCGGTAAACGGCGAGATGTTTAAAGATGCACGGTTGCAGGAACGGATATTCGATCAGATCCATGCCGTCGAGTTCAATTTCGAAGATGATTATCGTAACGCGGAAGTGGGCTCGGTTCTGCCGTCAGGCGGCTATCAAAATCCTTCGTTCCAACGAATCGATGACGGAGAGGACACCAGCGACCAGGGACGAATAATCATGCGCGCGCCGGAAACGATTGCGGCACGTGTGAAGAGCTTTGTTGACAGTGTTGACGAACAGACACTTGCTGGTGGCACTTTTCAGCGTATAAGCGACGACGAGGAGACCGAACAAATGAGAACTCCTTCGGCGTTTGAGACCGAAGAGGATGAGAAGGCGGAAGCGCCGGGATTTGCAGCGCGAGCTGTGGAGAAAATTGTCAGCGTGGCGCGGAGAACGACTGGAACTCGCAAGCCAGCGGCGAGTAAAAGCACCAAGACCAGAGCCGCGAGCAAGAAAGCTCCTACGAAGAGACGTGTAAAAAGCGTAACCGATAACGCGGTTGATTCAGAGTCCCCAAGCGAGACGACCGCAAACACTGGTCTGGGGGATTCGGAAGCACGCGTTACCGGGAATCGCTCTCGTGGTGAATTCGCGACGCGACGAGGTGGGAGAAGGCGACGCCGTCCGCCTGCAAAGCCAAAGACCAACGGCGGCGCCGACCAGGACGCTCCCACAAATGGGCAGGACGAAGAGCCGGAGACCCCAGCAGATATCACGCTGGTTGAGGAAGCGAAGCCTGTTACTCCCTTGGAGAAGCCGGCGGCCCCCGAATCAACTTCTCGCGATCGGGAGCAGGGTTCTCGCAATTATCCCCGCTCTCAGCGAAGGGATAAGCAACAACCGACGATTACGGATCTGCTGGACGAAGGACAGGAGATTCTTGTACAGATTGCTAAGGAACCGATTGCCAAAAAGGGTGCCCGCATCACTTCTCACATCGCGCTGCCGGGTCGTTTTCTTGTCTACATGCCGACGGTGGAACATGTGGGGGTCTCTCGGAAGATCGAATCGGACAGCGAACGACACCGGCTGCGGAAGCTAATCCAGATGCTGAGAGCGGAGGAGGATATTCCTTCGGGCGGTTTCATCGTGCGAACGGCCGGTGTAGGCATAAGCGAAGCGGATTTGCGCGAAGACGTGCGCTACCTGGTAAGAACCTGGCTCGACATTCGAGCGGCCGCCGAAAAATCGAAGCCAGCCTCCCTCGTGCATCGTGACCTGGATCTGGTCCAGCGGATCCTGCGTGATCAGTTATCGGAAGATTTTTCCGCAATTCGAGTCGACTCCGAAGAGGAATACGCCCGCATTGTGGAGTTTGTGAATCGCATTCAGCCGCGCATGGTCAAACGCGTCAAGCTCTACACGAAGGAGCAGCCAATCCTGGAGGCCTACGGCGTACAGGTCGAGATTGATAAGGCCATCAAACCCAGAGTCTGGCTACGGTCCGGCGGCTATCTGGTAATCAACCAAACTGAGGCGTTGGTGGCCATTGACGTCAACACCGGCAAGTTTGTTGGCCGTGGGAGCGGTCGTTTGGAAGACACGATCACGCGGACCAATCTCGAAGCAGTTGACGAAATTGTCCGGCAGATTCGTTTACGCGATCTGGGCGGAATAATTGTGCTGGATCTGATCGATATGGAGGAGCGACGCAATCGCACGCGAGTTATGCAAGCCTTGCAGGACGCGCTGCGTCATGACAAGTCGCCGACGAAGGTTCTCTCTTTCAATGATTTTGGTCTGGTAATTATGACGCGCAAGCGGGTCAAGCAGTCTTTGGAAAGAACGCTTTGTGCTCCCTGCCAGTACTGCCAAGGCGCCGGCCTAATCAAATCTCCGCAGACCGTGTGCTATGAGTTGCTCGAGGAATCCAGACGTCTGGGAAAAGCCATGAATGGCAACAAGGCCAACAAACAAGCGACGCTGCGTATTAATCCTGAAGTCGCGCGAGCGCTGCGCGGCCAGGAACGCGACGTGTTGAATGAGATTGAAGAATACCTGGGGCCCGTGGATATTAATAGTGATCCCATGGTCCACCAGGAGCAGTTCGATTTCGCCTTTATCTAAACGTTCGTGTCAGAACGGGGAGCAGTAGCGACTGGGTCTCAACTGCGCTACACCAGGTTGCTACCGCTTCGGTTCTGGCAAAGCTCCGAAAATGGGTAAACTCGGCAATCTTTGGAAGACGATGATCGCGGGCGGCGCCGGCGTGGTCGCCCTTGCAGCGATGAACGCTGCCATCAGTAAAAACGCGAGCGATCCGGATGACAGCGCGCTGGGTGGTGAGGCCCGTTTCTTCGATTGGAAACACGGCAGAATCTTCTACAGGACGGCGGGGACCGGGAACTCTGGTCCGCCCTTGGTTTTTATCCACGGTGTCGGCGCCGGTTCGTCGAGCTTCATGTGGAGGAAAACCTTTGACGTGCTGGCGCGCGATTTCCAAGTGTACGCCGTTGATCTGCTGGGCTTCGGATTTTCTGACAAACCGAGTACGGCCCCTTACTCCGCCGACCTCTACGTTGAGCTAATCACCGATTTCATCCGCGAAGTAGCTGGATATCCTGCGAATATCGTTGCCAGTTCCCTGGGCGCCGCCTATACCATTCGTGTAGCGGACGAGCATCCAGAGCTGATCAAGTCAATGGTGCTCAACGCACCCACGGGCGCTAGCAAATTCAACACGCGGCCGGGAATGTCGGGCGCAGCGTTTTACGGACTGTTGCAGTCGCCCGTGCT
>JBPCMM010000140.1:0-10338 GCA_051002255.1 Pyrinomonadaceae bacterium | reverse complement strand
GCTGAGTGTGACGCCGACGATATTGTCGAACGCATGCAGAACCTCGACACCAGACTTTATCTTGCGGAAGACATCTTGACGAAGGTTGATCGCGCCAGTATGGCTGTCTCGTTGGAAGTGCGCGCGCCATTCCTCGATCGCCGGGTGGCTGAATACGCTGCTTCACTGCCCGCACATTACAAGTTGAGAGGTCGGAAAACGAAGTACATCCTCAAACGTGCCGTTGCAGATCTCTTACCTCCATTTGTGACACGCAGAAGCAAAAAAGGTTTTGGTGTTCCGGTCGCCGAATGGCTGAAGGGAAAGCTGCGGCCCCTCGCACGAGATCTGCTGTCGCCGGAACGGGTGCGCAGGGCCGGTGTTTTCAATCCTGAATACATAACGCGGCTGCAGGACGAACACGAACGGGGAGTAGCCAACCATCGCAAGCTGCTCTGGACGCTGCTGATGTTTGAACTCTGGCACGAAAGCTTCATAGAAACCCCGCGCCGCATCGAGACGTCGGTGGGTAGTCAGCAGTAGACGGACGGCAGTCGGCAGGAGCAGTGGGCAGTAGGCAGTAGCCAGGAGGAGGATACGGTGCCGCGATTCAACCAGCCCGCGGTAGAGGCTGTGTGAAAGCCCAAAAGGGCTTAGGGTAATTGCAGGTTAGCTTTCCAGCTCGCCGCTTCGGCGAGCTGGAAAGCTGACCTGCAAGTTAGCGGGGCTTGAGCCGTCCAAACCTCTACAAGCAGACGAGTGCCCTCTTTGACTCTTCCATGCCCGATTCAAATATTCACGACGCCTTCACGCAACTCTTCGTATGGTGCCGCACACACAACTTCGCCGGGCACGATCCCTTTGATGCGCTGAATAGTCGTCTATTTCAGGCAAGCCCTCTAAAACACTCCCGCCGAGCCCGTCTTGCCTGGACGCAGCTCGTGAAACGTTCTCCCGTAAACCTTAGGAGTATTGGCCTCGTCCCTGCGGGGAGAAACTCCAAAGGCATTGCTCTGTTTGCACTCGCGGCCTTAGCGCACTATCGCAGCTCCAAAACAAACGAAGCTGAGAAAGAGGCACGCCAACTGCTAAAGGATCTTCTCTCCATGCGTTTGGAAGGTTGGAGCGGAGCGGCGTGGGGCTATAACTTCGACTGGCAATCACGGGTGTTCTTCGCACCGCGAGATACGCCCACTATCGTACCAACTGCGTTCGCAGCTCGGGCCTTCATCGAAGCAGCCAAAGCCTTCGATGATGAAACCTACCTTAAAATTGCGCGCAGCGCCTGCGACTTCATTCTTCAGGATCTCCAGCGCAGCGAAGACACGCACACCGAAGTCTGCTTCAGTTACTCACCCGGCACCGTGAATCGCATCTACAACGCCAGTTTGCTGGCGGCCGAAACTCTGGCCGGCGTTGCCGCGTTAACAGGCGAGCAGGAACTATGCCGGTGGGCCGTGCGGGCCGCGCGTTATGTCGTTAACCAGCAGCATGAGGAGGGATCGTGGGCGTATGGTGCCGCTGCGAATCAAGCATGGGTGGACAATTTCCACACAGCGTTTGTATTAACCTCTCTGGTTAAGGTTATTGGTCATTGCGAGGTTGCTCAAACCGCGGAATTCGAAGAGCCTTTGCAGCGAGGCTACCAATTCTGGCGCACTCGCTTCTTTCTTGCGGATGGGTGGCCGAAATACTACCATGACGAGCTTTATCCAGCTGATGCGCATGCGGCCGCCACCGCCATCGTCACATTCCTGGAGTTACGCGGATTAGATCGCGACGCAATGGCCTTGGCGCAAAAGATCGCGCACTGGTCCGTTCGCAACCTGCGAGACAAGCGCGGCTTCTTTTATTACCAGCGCCGTCGTTTCTACACCGTTCGCACTCCGTTCATGCGCTGGACCGAAGCCTGGATGCTCTATGCACTTGCACGCCTCTCAGAAGAGGAGCATGTCAGGACCGCGAGCGGTAGCGACCAGGTTGTATCTTTCCAAACCAGGCCCGGTAACTACCGCTCGCGGTTCTGACAGGAGCGGCGGGAAACGTTTAGTTGATGGTAGGAGTTTTAGATGAACGGAATTAGTGCCTCGTTTTTCTCGATGCTAGTCTGTTCTTCGATTCTTTCGAGCGCAATACCTTTAGCAATAATGGCTCGACAAGCCAACAATCTTTCTTTAGACGCACTCACCGATGGAAAGAACATCAATGGCTTCCGCGCTGAGGCGCTATACCTTAACGATGCTGATAAAGCATTCGGCGCACGCTTTCGCCATCAGCGCACCGGCTTCACGCTCGACTTTCTTGAGCTTCAGTCAGTTCCGCAAGCGCTGATATGGGTCAACTCATTCCCGACGTCAGATCGCGGCGAACCACACACGCAGGAGCACCTGCTGCTCGGCAAGGGAAACGCCGGCCGCGCGCATTCGAGCCTGGAAGACATGTCGCTCGCGGGATCCACTGCTTTCACGATGCAGTGGCGCACTGTCTATCAACTCCACACCGCTGCGGGGCCCGAAGTTTTCTATAAACTGTTCGAGAGCCAAACCGACTCGCTGTTGCACCCCGACTACACGGACGAAGAGATTCGTCGTGAGGTTAGTCACTGGGGCATTAATGAGAATCCGGCCAACAAGAGTCTCCGCCTTGAGGAGAAGGGCACGGTCTATCAGGAGATGGTTTCGTCTTACGAGCGCCCTGCTAGCCTGCTGTTCCGCGTCGCCAGCCAGATGGTCTATGGTTCGGACCATCCGCTTGCACTCTCGGCCGGCGGCTGGCCCGCGGCTATTCGCGAGATGAAGGCGGAACACATCCGTCGCTTCCACGCGGACAATTATCGACTCGGCAATATGGGTATGGTCGCCTCGTTTCCGAAGGAGATGGCGCTTGCGGGTGTGCTTAGTCGCCTGGATCAGATCCTCAATCGGTTAGAGCCAAAGCAAGAAACGCGTCGTTTCGCGTCTGAAGCGGACTTGTCTGCTCCGGAACCTGCCGCGGCGGGTGAGATTCGGCTGGTCGAGTATCCCCATCAAAACGCCCAGCAACCCGGCTGGGTGATGTTTGCCTGGCCCGCAGCGCGCGACCTCGACACCCAGGAGAAGGCATTCTTGAATCTTTTCCTGGCAAACGTGGCAGGCGATGCCACCACCAATCTTTACAAGATGTTTGTAGATTCGAAGAGTCGGGTAATTGAGACAGGCTCGAAGGGAGTCTTCGGTTTCCTCGATGATGAGATGGTCGTCGGTAACCCGGTTTATGTGGGACTCACCGATGTTATCCCTGCCAACATGACTGAGCAGAAGATCGCCAAGGTGCGTAAGAAGATCCTCGACGAGATGCAGCGCATCGCCTCGTTCAAAGATGGCTCGCCGGAGTTGGCCGAGTTCAACGAGCGACTAAAGAATCGTATTATTCAGAACCGCCGCGCTCTCTCCAAGTTCGTCAACTCGCCGCCGGGATTCGGCTTCCGCTCTTCGGATGCGAGTTGGATGTCACACCTCATCGACCTCAATCGCACCAGGGGTTTCCGCAAGTCCGTAACGATGAAGCCCGAGCTGGCGGCGATTGAAAGGCTCATCAGCAGCAAAGAAAACGTCTGGCGCACCTATTTGGCCAAATGGAAACTCGCCGATGGCCTACCTTATGCCGTCGCGGCAAAGCCAGACCCGCTACTGGGGGAACGGGAAGAGCACGCGCAAGCCGCACGCGTGAAAGCTGAGATCGACCGTCTCAAGAAAAAGTATGGCGTAAGCGATGAGGCCGAGGTGTTGCGTCGTTTCCAGACCGATTACGACGCGACGACAGCCGAACTTGAGCGGCAGGCGCAGCAAACTGCCACCCTTCGCTTTATCGAGAACCCACCGCTAACGCTGGATGACCAACTCGATTTCAAAGTATCGACACTTCCGAGCGGGGTGCCAATGGTGGCGTCGACTTTTGAGAACATGACGAGTGCAACCCTCGGAATAGCACTTCGTCTCGACGGTGTGCCGGAGGACCAACTCGTTTATCTCTCGATGTTCCCGGAGCTGCTCACCCAGACAGGAGTCATCAAAGACGGGAAGCCCGTCTCGTTTGAAGAGATGAGCGAGATGCAGCGCAAGGAGATTTTGGCGCTTATCAGTTACTTCAGCACTGATTTCAAAAGCAATCGTGTTGAGTTGGCAGTGCGCGGTTCGGGGAACGACGTGGCCGAATCACAACGGGCGCTCGAATGGATGAAGCTCGTGCTGATGAGCCCCGACTGGCGGCCGGAAAACCTGCCGCGTATCCGCGACGTGGTTGATCAAACTCTGAGTGCCCTGCGCAATGTCATGCAGGGTGCAGAAGAGAATTGGGTTAACGACCCGGCAGATGCTTTCTGGCGTCAGGATAGTCCGTTGCTGCTCACAACCTCGTCATTCCTTACGCGAGCTCACAACGTGTATCGGCTGCGCTGGCTACTAAAAGACGCAGGCGCGGAAGCTGACCGCCAGGCTATCTCGACTTTTCTGTCTAATCTGGCCGGGGCCGGAGCAAAAGCGAAACGCGACGAACTGAAAATTCTGCTCGGCGCAATGCAAGGCAAGAGTGAGTTGATTAAGCAAATCCCTGCTTCACTGGTGCCTTACGGAGAAGAATTCACGCGGCTTTCGCACCAAGGCGGCGAGATCGCGGTCGAGGTGGCGAAGGACCTTGAACAATTACTCCCAGACATACCCGACGCGACCCTCCCGTCAGACTGGGAATACCTCGCCCGCCAAATCCGGCACGACCTGCTTATCCCTCCCAAACAGGTGCTTGCCAACTTGAACGCGGTTCGTCAAAGATTGTTGAAGACCGGTGGCGCGCGTCTTTTCTTCATCGGCTCACCCGCCTCACGCACGGGGTTGGAATCGGGCATCGCTGCTCTGCTCTCAGGGCTTGAACAGAAACCGTCGCAGCCCGCGACGTATTCGCCCAGCAGGCTGGTTGATAGTCGGCTGCGAGGTCGCATCGCCGAGAAAGAGACGCCTGTCTACGTGGGACTGATAAATCCCAACACACAGGGCGGAGTGTTCCTTAACTCGGCGCCATCAGTCAGCTACCTGGAATCCGACAACCGCGAAGCGATTCTGGACTACCTCGCCTCGCAGCTTTACGCGGGCGGCGGCGCACACGGCATTTTCATAAAGACCTGGGGCGCAGGGCTGGCTTACTCGAACGGGTTTCGCGGCTCACCGGCGACAGGTCGGATGGGCTACTACGCTGAGCGCACACCAGAGTTGCCGCAGACGTTGCGGTTCGTACTTGACGAATTGAACAAAGCAAGGGTCGATCCGGGATTGGTGGAGTATGCCATCGCCGGCGCGTTCGGCGAGTTCGGTTCAGCATCACCTTATGAAGAGCGTGGCGAGTCTATGGCCGATGATATCGCCGATGGCTTGACTCCCGAGGTGGTGCGCCGTTTCCGCCAGTCTATCTTGGCGCTGCGGCAAGATCCGAAACTCTCCGCCGAACTTTTCAAGCGCATGGCCAGGGTCTACGCCCGCATTCTGCCCGGTCTGGGGGTTAAGGGACGTGACGTCGAAGGCGGTATCTACTACGTCATCGGCCCGGAGAAGCAGCTCAGGGCCTACGAGGAATATTTAAAGACGATGGAAGGTTCCAGTGTGCGACTGCACCGGATTTACCCGCGCGACTACTGGATGCCGCTGAAGTAACTACACCAAATCCAGTCCCGTAGGGACTGAATGTTTATAGGCATTGGCCCCGAGATATGACTCCAGCTTCGGAGGAGCGAAATGTTCTTACCTATGTGTGAGGATGCAAAGCAGATGTTTCGCTCCTTCGGAGCTTCCGAAATTCTATTCGTACCCGGTTTATAAACATCGGGTCCCTACGGGACTCTGAGAGTCAATTATGCCGATCGCATCTGATGTGACATTGGGAGACGGAGTTAAGATCTTCCAACCAGATCTAGTGAATCTCTATGGTTGCACTATCGGTGCAGACACGAAGATCGGTGCGTTTGTCGAAATCCAAAAAAACGCGTTCATAGGCGCGCGCTGCAAGATCTCTTCGCACACGTTCATCTGTGAGGGCGTCACGATTGAAGACCAGGTGTTCGTTGGCCATGGTGTGATGTTTATCAACGACCGATACCCTCGCGCAGCGAATGAGGATGGCTCGCTGCAAACTGAATCCGACTGGCAGGTTGTAGACACGCGAGTAAAGCGTCGCGCATCAATCGGTAGCAATGCGACCATTGCCGCTGGTGTGACGATCGGCGAATCCACGCTGGTCGGCGCTGGAGCAGTTGTTACACACGATGTGCCTGACTACGCGATCGTAGCCGGAGTGCCCGCGCGCGTAATCGGCGACGTGCGACATCGTTCCGGAGGCCTAGCAGGCAGCGGAAAACCCAAGGACGATCTCCATTAGAATGGTCCACCCCTCGATGTCAAAGTATATTTGGAAAGTAAGGCGAAGCGATCTAGTGATGAGGGATCGTCATGATTAGACTGGGTGTGATCGGCTACGGCTACTGGGGACCCAACCTGGTGCGCAACTTCATGGAAGCGCCCGGCTCCACCGTCGTAGCTGTCTGCGATCTGCGGCCGGAGCGGCGGGCCATGGTTCAGAGCCGATATCCCTCAATCAGGACGCTCACCGATTGTCAGGAGCTGATCAGCGATCCTGAGATCGACGCCGTAGCAATCGCCACACCTGTCTTTTCACATTTCGAGTTGGCCATGGCGGCACTCGGTGCGAACAAGCATGTGTTGGTTGAAAAACCCCTGGCATCAACCTCTGGGGAAGCGTTACAGCTAATCGACGAGGCCGCGCGGCGCCAGCGCGTGCTCATGGTCGATCATACGTTCGTTTACACCGGGGCAGTGCGCAAGATTCGTGAGCTCATTGCCACCAATGCTCTCGGCGAGATTTATTACTATGACGCAGTGCGCGTCAACCTGGGTCTGTTTCAGCACGATGTGAACGTGATCTGGGATCTGGCAATACACGATCTCTCGATCATGGACTACGTCTTGCCCTCCCGGGCTCTTGCCGTTTCCTCGACAGGCATCAGCAACATTCCCGGACAACCGGAGAATGTCGCCTACATCACATTGTTTTTTGCCAATCCGCAGATTGCCCACGTGCATGTCAATTGGCTCACTCCCGTGAAGGTCAGGCACACACTTATCGGTGGCAGCGAAAAAATGATTCTCTATGACGATCTGGAGCCCAGCGAAAAAGTGAAGATCTATGACCGGGGAGTTACTGTCTCGCAGAGTCCCGAGGCTGTATATGAGATGCTCGTAAGTTATCGCTCGGGAGACATGTGGGCGCCGCGTTTGGAGGCAACCGAGGCTTTGCTGACCGAGGCGCTGCACTTTATCGACTGCATAAACAACGGTACCCAACCGGAAACGGATGGCCATGCCGGCCTGAGGTTGATACATATAGTGGAAGCAGCAGAGCACTCGCTCCGCGCTCGCGGAAAATTGATAGAGATTGCGGAATAAACACGCGTAAGATCTGTAGAACTCTGTCGAGGCAAGCGCCGATTTACGCAAATGTTACTGTGGCAGTCTGTCGACTCTCGCTCGCACCTCCGGACAGTGGGTGTAAACAAAAATCAATGATTCCTTTTGTAGATCTAAAGGCCCAGTATCTAAGCATTAAAGAAGAGATCGATGCGGCGATCGCAGAGGTGTTGGAGAGCTGCCAGTTTGTTTTGGGCGAGAAGGTAGAAGCTTTTGAATCCGACTTTGCGGGCTATTGTCAGACGAGATATGCCCTGGGAGTTAACTCCGGCACGAGCGCGCTTCATCTCGCACTGCTTGCGGCCGGCGTTAAACCGGGTGATGAGGTTATCACCGTCAGCTACACATTCGTCGCCAGTGTAGCGGCCATTCGCTACACAGGGGCGCAGCCCGTACTCGTCGATATCGATCCGCGTTCCTGCACCATGGATCCGGCGCGCCTCGAAGCGGCTATCACGCCCCGCACGAAGGCGATCATGCCTGTTCATCTGTATGGAAGCTGCGCAGATATGGATCCGATTCTCGAGATCGCTCGACGGCATGACCTCATCGTAATCGAAGACGCAGCCCAGGCACATGGAGCCGAATACAAAGGACAACGCGCGGGCAGCATCGGCAACCTTGCCTGCTTCAGTTTTTATCCGGGAAAGAATCTGGGTGCCTACGGAGAGGGCGGAGCGGTGGTAACGAATGACGAAGAATACGCGGAAGTTATCAGACGACTGCGCAATCACGGACAGAGTCAGAAGTATCACCACGATGCCGTTGGCTACAATTACCGCATGGAAGGAATGCAAGGGGCGGTGCTGGGTGTGAAGTTGCCCCATCTTGACGATTGGAACGCCGCCCGGCGCCAGCATGCTGCAACCTACCGCCGGTCATTAGCAGACACGGGATTGCGCCTGCTCGAAGAGATGCCTAACACTCACTCGGTCTACCACATTTTCCCGGTATTTACTCCGCAGCGAGACAACCTGGTGGAGCAACTGAAAGCGCGTGATATCTCCACCGGCATTCACTATCCGATTCCTGTTCACTTGCAGTCGGGCTACCGGGACCTGGGCTATAAGTTGGGCGACTTCCCGCACACCGAGGAAGCCAGCAACGAAGTGCTCTCACTTCCAATGTACGCCGAACTCTCGAGTGAGGCAGTGACAGAGGTCAGTGACTCGATACGTCAGTTCTGTTTGCAAGCCGCTGAAGCTCATAGCTAGAAATAGGAGGCAGGAGCAGGTGGCAGACGGCACGAGGGATCATTTTCCATTTCTCATTTGTCATTCGCGGATTGTTTGACTTCTAGTTCGTGTCAGTTCGTGTGATTTCGCGGATCGTTCTCATCCCGGCCAAGCAAACGATCCACGAAGTAACACGAAGCATCACGAAATGAGATCTAAAAAAAGGCCGAATGACAAATGGGGAAAGATCCCTCCTGCTCCTGCCCTCTGCCTCCTTCTGTTCGACCCCAACCCGCGATGCGCATCTGGATCGATCTCGCAAACTCGCCGCACGTCCCTTTTTTTCGCGCGCTCGCAAACGAACTGAACGATCGCGGCCACGAGATAGAAGTCACGGCGCGCGATTTCGCCGAGACAGTGGAACTGGCCCAGGCCGCCGGTTTCACGCCGGAAGTCATTAGCGGGCATGGCGGGCGTGAGTTGGCGGGCAAAGCCGGGAATCTGGTCCGGCGGGCGTGGGCTCTGCGTGGCTGGGCCTACTCGCGTGCTTTCGCTCTCGCTGTCAGCCACAACTCCTATTCGCAGATCCTGGCCGCGCGGGCGCTGTCGTTGAGAAGCGTTACGCTAATGGACTACGAGCATCAACCGGCAAACCATCTGGCCTTTCGTTTTGCGGCGAGGATCATTGTTCCCGGAGCCTTCCCGGAAACCGCTTTGGCCCGATATGGCGCGCGCGGCACAAAGGTAAAGCGCTACAATGGGACGAAGGAAGACGTATACCTGGCTGACTTCAAAGCCGATCCGAGCTTTGAAGACGAGTTGCGCGTTTTAGGGATCCGCCGAGGGGATGTGCTGGTAGTTGTGAGGCCGCCAGCGCGTGATGCTTTGTATCATCGTTTCGAGAATGAACTTTTCGACGACTTGTTGGAGCGACTATGCGCGCACAGGATGGCGAAAGTGATTTTGTTGCCGCGTAATGATTCGCAGCGCGCGACCTATGGTGAAAGAGCGAGCGCGAAACTGATTTTACCGGAGCACCCGCTTGACGGTCCGAATCTAATCGCGTCCAGTGATCTGGTTATCAGCGCGGGTGGCACGATGAATCGTGAGGCCGCGGCGCTGGGTGTTCCGGCAGCCACAATCTATGCGGGAGAATGGGCCGCGGTGGACGAAGAGTTGGTCCGCGAAGGACGTCTGCGACGCATTAGCACTCAAGGAGATTTAAAGAGTTTGCCCATCCAGAAGAAAGGACAAGCCCAGCCACGCCGAGCGTTGGATGTTCGTCGAGAAGTGGCTGATCTGATATTAGAAGGATTCTAAGCCCGCGAAGCGTGTCGACAGCATAGAGCCTGGGGCTTGTGAGCCCCAGGACAATCGCATTTAGATTCGAGCCCGCGAAGGTGGGCCGCAGTGGCAACAAAAGAGACATTGTTGATGAAACTAACGCACGAACACGTTCTTAGTCCGCTGCCGCCCGCTGTCGCGGGCTGATTGAATTGATTTGTTCGACCCCTGCGGCTCACGCCCCATGCTCTATGCTTGTCGCCCGCTATCGCGGGCTGGTTGAATCTAGTAATGAGAGCTGAGCGCATCAAGAACCGACGAATCCCCGCCAGCACGGTGCGCGTTCCCGGACGCGCGCCCCAGTGGGTTATCCCCACGGTCAGGTTGGCTCTGGT
>JBPCMM010000139.1:0-17195 GCA_051002255.1 Pyrinomonadaceae bacterium | reverse complement strand
CAGCGGTTTCTTCCACCTGTTTGCCCAAAACAGTAAGTATGTTGCCGTCCGGAACTAGCGAGACGTACTTGCCGTAGTAAGGGAGATATTCAGTTGTATCTGGCTTGCCGATAGTTTCGTTCATCATCGAGTTTTACTCCACGCAGAAAAATGCGCGGTTAGCATGGGGTCGGGTGCCCCAGTAGGGAGACACGGAGAAGGGGAGACGGGGAGACGGGGAGACACATCCAGTTGTTCAATCTCAATCTTTGCGTATCTCCGTGCCTCCCCATCTCCGCATCACCCCGTCTCCCCGTCGCCTTGTCTCCGTATCTCCGTATCTCCATCTCCGCGTCTCCGCGTCTCCGTATCATCGTATCACTGTATCTCCCCGCAGCAGGGGCGCCAGCGAGTTCATGCTTGTTGTGAGGTGCCCCGATTGAGCCACAGAAGCGCTGCACCGAAAAACGCGCACCCGATTGTGTCCATGATGGTCCAAAACCAAGGCATTCCCGAGTGATAGTCAATCAGAAAAAACACCGGTGCGGCCAACAGGAACGAGACTCCATTGAACATGACTATCGTTCGGAAGCGATCTACGTCCGAAGCCAGGATCCACAGTGACACGCCGTGCATCCCGTACGCATAGGATGCCTGGCGAATCATGAACATGATGATCGGGCCGTCCGGCATCTGACCGAGGCCCAGCCAAGCGTGCGACACCTCCATCCAGGAGCGCGGCATTGCTACTGCTATGAAGGCGAGAATCTCGATCGACCCCACCAGCCGCAGCAGCCACGACTGTAATTGGTCACCACTCATCATTCATCATTCATCTGTGAAAACTCGACCCTTGAAACTAGCGGAAGTCGAGCGGGGGAAAACCTCCCTTCCTAACCTGCGGAATCGCGGACCTGAGTCGGGCTACTCGACTAGAGTTAGTTTGCAGGTCGGAAAGGGTGGTTTACCCCCGCTCGACTCCCGCCTAATCTCAGGGTTTGATCTCTCACTCAGTCTCTGCAGGTTCACCTCGGCACATCGAGCGCCGGGTTCCTCGAAAAGAAGCCGCCGGGAATCATCTTGAACCCTACGTGTGTGACGGGCATGACCGGCCACTCTTCAGGTCGCGGGATGTGCGTCACGCCGAGTGTGTACCAGACAACAACATCTTGATTAACCAGATCCTCGTTATTGCCGATCCAGCGCGGGAGACCATCGCCACCTCGACTTTGGTTCGGATAAACGCCGGCGGCGCTCATCTCGTCGGGACGGTAGCGCGTGGCCCAGAAATGCTTGTTGATGAAGCCGGCGCGCTGTCGCACCTGAGAGGTTGGAGCGATATAAGGCAAGGAGTTTGCTCCCGGCACCAGGATGTAGCTGGTATGGTGGCCGAGCGCATTTTGAGTAGTGGGATTGACCACCATCCAGGTCCGCGCCAGCGGCATACTCATCTTGCGTTGAGCCTGGCGTTCAGTTTTAAGAATTGTTTCTTCCATTAATATTCCATTGAGGAAAGGATTGGTAAGCCCTGGAGGTAATGCGCGTGTGTTCATCTCATGTACGGAGTTGTGCGGTCCATCGACATCCAGGTCCAGGCGGAAACTGAAGAAGTGTTGGTGATGCGGCGCGACAACATTCGCGGCAACAAGATGGCCCGACCTAAATCCTGGTCCGTGAGCGTTGGCTTTGGTCTCGCGCACACCTTTGGGAAGCATAATTCCGCTTAGGGCGGCATCGGCTTCCAGCACGCCATCCTGGTGAAAGATCCAGTTAAGCGCGTAATCGTAGTTGCCGATGGTGGCGATAAAGAAGATGACCAGCTGCCGCGCTCGCCGCGATTCGTTCTTTCCAGAATAACTCTCGTAGTGTTTCCAGAGCATGCCACCGTCCCGCTCGTAGATTCCTACTGCGCGCGGCAAGACGTAGGGTTGTCCGTCATCGCCTGCGAAGGTGGCGTCGAGGAGCAGTGCGTTTTCCGGTGCATCAGTATTTGGTTCAATTGAGCTGGCGAGCCGGCCGACACTATACTCGCCGACATCAAAAGCGCTGCGCCAGCGCCAGTTTGCTTCTGAGTCACCGTAAGGCACGACCATCTCGGAGAGCGAAGCGCGATGGAGTATCGAACGAATCAGACCAGCGTCTTCGTAGCCGACCGTGTGCAGTACGAGGCCCTCTCGCGGATGCATCGTGAAACGGAAACGCCATTTCTGCCAACGAACCTCCTGGCCGCTGATCTCGAAGCTCGAGCCTTCGGGCTGCGTTATGACGAACGGCTTGGGGGCAGTGCGCGTACCGGTGGACTGCTCGTCTAACTGCTGGCTTGGCGGTGCGACCGGCACCACCCCCGTATCCACAACCTCGATTACCTTGCTGGTGTTCATGTTGACCAGGGCCACAACTCCTTCAATCGGCTGTCCGTAAAAATTGACAGCATCCCCTTTGAAGTAGGAAAGGGCCCGGAGCAGACGGACTCCCTCATGGGTTTTGGCGACCTGGCCCACCGCCCAGCCGTCAATTTGCACTTTATTGAAATCACTTATCCCCCGCTTGCGCATGGCTTCCTGCCATCGTGCATCAGCCTTGACAATACCCGGAAGGGCCTCGAATTCGCTTCCGGTTACCAGCGGTTGCACACCTTTTATATGTTCCCACGAAATCAGCCGGCCCGCTTTTAGATCAACCACTGCTTCAAACGTGCGATTGCCTTTCCGATCAAGAATTACCGCGAAAGCCTGTCGACTGACTGGAGTGCCAGACTTGTGGCTGAGCACTTCCTTTTTCAATGGTTCTTTTAAAACGATGGTTGAAAACAACGAACCCTCGGGAAACTGCTGCAAGGCGGTGAGCACGCCGGCTGCCGCTTTGATCTCGTCAGAGGTCAAAGGATCGAGGGGATGCACGGCCTGACCAGTAACGGATTGCGGGAGCAGAGCTGAGCCGAGCAATACCTGGGCGCAAGAAAGCAGAACCGAGAAGCAGAAGCGACGCACTACAGACAGCGAGTAGGCCATACTTTTTAACTCTCCTCGGAATGTTCGAATGAGATGACGGACAGGGCTAAGACCGGCGTATTTTGACCTCGCGCATGGCAAAGCGTCAGAGTTGATCTAAAAGTGGTAAGGCTCGCACAAACAGCCCGCGATAGCGGCGACAGCATAGAGCCTGGGGTGCACGCAGGAACCCCAGGTCAACGGAACAAATAAGATTCAACCAGCCCGTGCAGCGGGCGACAGTGGATCAAGGATCTTGTTCGTGCGTTAATGTTCATCAGCGATGACTCTTTTGTTGCCGCTGCCGCTTCTCGGGCTCGGAACTTAAATGCGATTGTCCTGGGGCTCACGCCCCAGGCTCTATGCTTTCGCCACGCTTCGCGGGCTCTAGAGAAGCGATCTCCTAATCGATCACTTCCGGCGCTCGCGGCGGAGTGCGAACTGGGCTGGAACTCCTTCAATTCCCGGTCCTCTGCTCAACCGCCAGAGCAATGTCTGGCTAGTTAACGTAAGCACCGTTGTGCTTGGCTTTCGACCATCAGACGGAACCGAATAGGTGACATTTTCCTGGTATCCGGGAACAGTGGCCACCGGGTCAAATTCGATCTGGATGGTGTCGCCCTTCACACGACCCCGGAAGGGTGTTTGGTTTCCATCTTCACCCTGCCACCTGCCATTGATGAATTCATTAACGCTGTAGACCCCACGTACGACATCTCCCTTACGATGAATAGTAAGCGTGAACTGCACCTGGGGCTTGTTCTTGCGCGCCGCTTCATTCCAGACCCAATGCCCGCTTACAGACGCAACGCCTTGCGGGTAAATCGACACTGCACACAACGCGATTGTAATGGTTAAGCAGACTTGCCGCGCCAGTTCTCCCAATTTTACATGTCCCATCGTTTTCATTTGTCGACTATAAAGGGAATTACGGATCGATACTCCCCTCACTAACTCATGATCTTACGATAAGAGGCATACAAATCCGACAGTCGATCGGCGGAAGCGGGATCAGAACGCGCGAGCAGCGTAATGACCTCATCCCGTTTGGCAAACAATGGTTGGATGTTCTGTTTCTGTGAGTCCGTAAGAACTGAGTCCGCGACTTTGTCTGCTTCGGCACGCAAGGAAGTAAAGAAATTGCTGGCGGCTTGCCGGGCCGGCTCATACTCGCCTCGCCGCGCGTCAATTACTGCGGAGGCGAGACTGTTCTGCATCCGGGCGAGGCTTAGTTCACCTTGGGCTGTCGCCAGCTCAGCGGCGGAACCACGAGCCTTAAGCCACATAGGTACAAAGCCGAGCAGGAAGACGATGAGTAGCACCGCAGCGTAAATGAGTATCCGCTGCATCAACGAGTTTGACTTAACCGGTTTAGGTTGGAGATCTTCGCTCATAACAACTCCTTTAGGTTCAGGAAGCAAGAATACGCCATCCAGCGCTGCAACGGAACAGTGGCTCTAAATTAAATCGGGACACGATCCACAAACTCACACCAATGACAGTAACAGGCTTTCGTGACGGTTTGTGTGGTTTCGTGGATCACTTAGGTCGGTCAGAGTCCGGGGCAGTAGCCCGACTGTTAAAGAGGGCTTTGATCCGTGCCGCCGGAGCCCTACCTTAACAGTCGGGCTACTGCCCCATTTGGCGCGGATCAAACAGCAAAGGAAAGAATTGTCCCTCCATCCTGGTCCCAGCGGGAATCGGCGGCACACCCCGGAGCAACGGTTCATTTGAAGCCGAACGGACCCCGTCCCGAAAGGCGTTAATAACCGCGGCCCGCCTTGGTCGCTCGGTTCGGTTCTCAAAGGAACCGTGGACCATTAACGGATGGTGAAAGGAACACTCGCCGTTCTTCAGCTCGATAGCCACGGGATTAAACTCCCGGCGTTGTTGGGGCGTGAGCGCAGCTTGAATCGCATCCATATTATTGGCGAAATCTTCGCGCGGCAGCAGATTCCAAAGATGACTGCCCGGCACGTAATGGACACACCCATTGTCGCTAGTCGAGTCGTCCAACCCGATCCAACAAGATAGGTGTGCCATCGGCTGAGTGCGCGTCCAATATGAGTAGTCCTGATGCCAGACTACGACACCGCCATGATAAGCCGGCTTGTAAAAGATCTGGTCGTGCCAGAAGCGCACTTCACCTTCGAGCAGCTGCGAAGCCGGCACGGTGAAAGCGGGATTCCACAACATGTCATGGAATCCGGGCGTGATACGCCATGCTCCTAGCGCATGAAAAAGAATCTTTTCGGGATCGGCCGATTCATTTGAATTGAACTCATAAAAGAGTGTATGGCCGGGATGCTCGGGATCAACTAGTTCCCCCAACTCACCGCGGAGGGCATCCACCTGATCATCCGAGAGCATTTTGACGCCGGCGAGGTATCCGTGCTCGCGGTAAAACTCCACCTGCTCGTCGCTTAAGCGGTACTTCGACCACTCGTCCGAACGTGAGGGCTGCGGAAATAGCCCACCGACCAACCTATGATGGATGGATAAGTCTTCAGTCATCTCGGTGCCCTCGTTTCCTTTGACACCCGAGGCTCAGAATAGAACTCTGACCAGTGCACAACGGCTGTATTGAACCGTGAGGCGTCCACATATTAGCCGACAACTGTCGCGAGGTGAACTCTGAAGTCCCTTGTAGAAGATCAAGCCGGTCGGAAGAGTTGCGATAATGCCGACGGTCGCCGCGCTGACAGCAGCCGGCTTGCGGAACTAGAACCTGTTGCCCGGCAGGCTTTTAACCAGTATCAAGCCTGGTCTAAATCTTAACCTGGCTGCCGACATGGTCCATGGAGTGAAAGCAACTCGCTTATCTTTTCAGCTTGTTATATGATGCTCGGACTTACTTGCCATCTCCCGCCTCCTATAAGGCAGGTAATAAGTCGTTTTAGTCCGCCCAGTGTACTTTCGCTCTTGTCATTCAAAGGGGCTCACACTGTGCGGATTTCCACTATCAGGCCGACGCAAGCAAAATCGGTGGTTGCTGAATGACGAATTCAAGTAGCCCCCTAAACTCTGTCCGACCCTCATGGCAGGGTAATGGGGCGGATACGGTCCATACCTTATGACATTGCAAGCGCTGGTAATTGACGACGAAGCTCCGGTCCGAAGTTTTGTTGCGGAAGTCCTTCAGGAGGACGGATGGGAGGTTAGTGAGGCGGATTCAGCTGAACATGCGCTCGAGATACTCCATGAGCGGGACTGGTCGGCGGTGTTCTGTGACGTTGTCATGAGTGGAGCCGACGGCTTCAGCGTCCCTACGTCGCTTCAAAGAGGAACTTCCCCACACCAGAGTCGTGCTGATGACTGGGCACGGCACGGCCGCGGGGGCGATGGACGCGAGTGTCTTCGGAGCCTACGACTATTTGTTGAAGCCTTTCGGCGTTAGCCGTGCAATCGCTTTCCCGCGCGATATCTGAAGATCTGGCATCCGAACCCGAGGGACGGGAAACTTCACATCGAGTTACTAGCACCCCTTCTGATTTGGATATTAACCTCGTAAGTCGGAGCGAGGCTTTTATCAAAGTGATGCAGCAGGTCGGAAGAGTGGCGACCACAAACCTTCCCGTCCTTTTGGTGGGCGAGTCCGGAACCGGTAAAGAAGTCGCCGCGTCTGCGTTGCATCGACGGAGCCGGCGCGCGGACAAACCTTTTGTGACAGTGAACTGTGGAGCGATACCTGCCGAGTCGATCGAAGCTGAGTTATTCGGGCAGCGAAGCGGATCAATCGCCGGAACTGATCACGACCGCCGCGGACTTTGGGAGCAGGCAGACGGCGGCACACTCTTCCTCAATGAAATCGATGAAACCACACCTGCTTTTCAAATTAAGGTGCTGCGCGCGATGCAAGAGGATGGGATTCTTTCGCTGGGCTCGACTCAGAGTGTAAATGTGAACGTGCGTCTAGTAGCCGCCAGCAAGCTCGATATAGAAGGACAGGTGCAGGCCGGCAAATTTCGCCAGGATCTTTTCTACCGGTTGAATGCCGTCTCTATCGTTCTTCCACCTTTGCGCGAGAGGCGTGAAGATATATTGCCGTTAGCTCAGAGCTTTGCAGAACGGGTCGATTCGCGTGGTGCTCCAACATTCTTTTCGCAGGAGGCGCTGGATTCACTGCAATTGTATCCCTGGCCCGGGAATATCAGAGAACTGGAAAATACGATTGTGCGAGCCGTTGCCCTATGCGACGGGCGAATTCGCCGGCAGGATCTCCCGGAGCGAGTCAGAAACTATCAGGAAAAGCATCCGGCCGAGGCAAGCAAGGAAGCAAAGACAATATCACCCGAGGTTGAGGACGAGTTACCTTCACTCGCGGAAATGGAGCGCCAACACGTCACTAAAGTTCTGGCGCACACGAAGGGAAACAAACAGGCAGCCGCGCGTCTTCTGAATGTTGACCGCAAGACCCTTGACCGCATGATCAAGCGCCACAAAATACAGCTTCCGCTTGGCACCGGCATCGCGGCTCGATCGATCACGCTGGTGTTCTCCCTCGCAGAATTGTTCGGCTCCTCACAAACCCTGTGGTAGGGGGCATTACCAACCATCTGAATTCCATTGACAGTAGCGTTTTCGCTAACTATCTTCCTCTAAATGGGCGTGTCATTACAGAGCCGGTAGCGGTAGCGATCGCACTCGACCGCACTCGACCAACGAGATCACTCTGTGACACGTATTTGAATCTGTACTCCAGAGGAGGTTGGACAAAAGATCTCTTTGCCACAATGTTTCCTATATGATCGTGACAGCGACTTATCGATTCGTTAGTTGAGTGCAGTCGCTACCGCTCCCGGTTCTGTATTGAGCCGTCGTTCCAGCGACTGGGTTTGCAGGTTTATCTCTTTCGGAGTTTTGAGCCATGAGAACTTCATTGCTCTTGTTGTTTATCCTAACGATCGGGTTACCAAATCAGAATACCACCAACTCTGATAAGGGCTCGTCGGTGGTGATAGTCAGTGCCAAGTGGTCCAAGACTCGACTGACAACCGAGCAGACTCAAGCGAACTCTACAGATGTAGCTCCAGCTTCGGCTGTTACTCCGGCTGACAGAATCTACAATAAGCGCAGGGTTAACGCTCCTGTCGGGGAGCGGCCGCCGAATGCCGACTCCACCGACGAGCGGGCTGCTCAACTCGAAAGAATCGTTCAGGAATCGCGAACGCCGAAGTCTAAAGGGGTAGACGGCTATGCGTACCGAATCAAACTCAAGAACACCGGCACAAAGGTTATTGAAATTCTGTTTTGGGAGTACCAATTCTTAAAGGTGTCTGATTCATCAACGATGGTGCGCCGGCAATTTCTTTGCGGAGTCAACATAAAGCCCGGCAAAGAGAAAGAAGTGCTATCCTTCAGTTTATCCGGCCCAAGCGATGTCATCAGCGTGGGAACCTTGGCCGACAAATCCAGTCCATTCCAGGAGAGTGCTGTTATCAATCGCGTGGAATACGCGGACGGTTCGATCTGGCGGCGCCAGGACTGGAACTTTGCTGAGGTGAAGCTAAGATATGCCCGCGCCATCGGAACGCCGTGGGGAGCAGAGATGTGCCGAGCGCTTTGAGAAGCAGGAGGCGGGAGGAACTGGTTCTTCCTGCCGTCTGCCTCCTTCTCTGCCGCGCCTCCGGCGCTAGTTGAGTAGGGAAGGAACCGAATTCCTATGCATCCAGGTGGTCGTCCTACCGTAATGGTCGTAGATGACTACGACGATGTTCGATCCATGTTGGTACGTTGGCTGGAAATGAACGCTTGTCGAGTAATTGAAGCCACTTGTGGTGAAGAGGCAGTTGAGATGGCGCAGCGTGAGCGCCCTGATCTAATCCTGATGGATCTGGCTCTACCGGAGATTGATGGCTTTGCCGCCGCCTTCAGTATCCGCACACATGAGGAGCTGCGCGATGTTCCGATCATAGCGATTTCCGCATATGGCGAGTTGGGAATTGACGCTCAACTGAAGATTGATCCGCACGCAGTTGGATTCAACGACTATTTGCCCAAACCGTTTGCTCCTCAAAAGCTGGTCGAGATCCTGGACCGCTACTTTCCGAAAAGGGCAAAAGTCGCAGGTGAGTGAAAAGCGACAACGGAAGCTGTCCGACGCGTAGAAGGTTTCGCAACTTCAAACCCTAGTCAACTTGTCTGGACTCGTCTCCGACGCTACCAGTGAGGAGAAACATCCCAGCGCAGGTTTTGCGTCAGTCTTATAAGTCCTGTCCCGCTAGCGCATGGAAACTCTATGTCAGATATCGAGAGCGGCCTGGCAAACTAGCTCCGACCTGGTTTACCGGTGCGCACGCCCAACTGGCCCGAGAGTTTAATTGCCGTCGTGCGCACGAGGGAACCGATACGGGCCAAATGCTCGTTGGAAATCTGACCAACTGTACCGCTGATTCCTATCGCTGCAATCACTTCGCCGTTAGGCGCCCTCACCGGAGCGGCAACGCAACGAACTCGGTCACTGCTTTCCTCGTCGTCTATGGCGTAACCACGCCGACGCGTTTCGCTCAACTCGGCTAACAACTTCGATAGACTGGTGATGGTGTTTGCAGTAAGCGGCTTGATGTGGTGTTGCTCAAACAAGCTCTTCACTTCAGTTTGATCCAACTGACAGATCAGAGCTTTGCCGACCGCCGTTACATGCGGCACCATGCGCCGTCCCACCCATGTGGCCATCTTTATGAAGCCGGGGCCTTCAACCCGTTCGATGTACACAGCCTCCCCGTGATCGAGAATAGCGAGGTGTGCGTCGAAGCGCGTGCGATCGACGATGTGACGCAAATGCGGAATCGCCACTTCCCTCAAAGCCATACCCTGCATTGCCTGCCCACCCAGGCTTAGGACTCTGATCCCCAAAGTATGTTGCCCGGTCTCCGCATCGCGGTGAACGTAGCCACGCCCAACCAGGGTTCGCAGCAAATAGCTGGTCGAGCTTTTAGGAACATGCGCCAAACGGCTGATGTCAGAAGTGCTCAGCCCCTGATGCTTGCTTGCCAGCAACTCCAGAATTGATAAGGCACGCTCAACCGAAGTAACCTGGTCGCGGCTCTTCGCATTCGTTCCTTCAGTTTTTATTCGTGTCATCTTCTTTCAGCCTGCGTCTGTCTGTCACCGGAGATTTACTTTGTGTTCACCATTGCGAACGGGACTTTTAAAAACGAGGCCCCTTTTTAAGAATTTTGCTGAGAAAGAAGGGCCATTGAAAGTTTACCTGATAAGGCCATAAACACATGTGTTCACTATGCCGAATCACCTATTGAACCGGTGAGGAGGCGCATGGTACACCTCCTCCACACGTTATGTCGAGGCAGGTGTTCACAATACGGAACGGGCGGGTTGCGCTGGCGCTGGAACCTCCGTGCCCTCTTCGCGTTCCGATGCTCGGTGTCCCCGTACTCAATTTCCGCTGGAAGAAACAAACTACGGGGTCACCGAGTACACCCGGCAAAGGGAAATGCTCAGCAAATCTAAGGACTTAAATCGAAAGTCACTAAGAGGAGACAGGATTAACAAGATTGAAAGATGGTCAAGAAGACTTTCAGGTGATTCGGTTAATCCTGTCCTAATTCTAGGAGGGGAAAAATGTTTCTGGTTGAAGAGAGACGAAATGGCCAACGTCGCGCCGAGATCTACATGAGACCCGACGGACTTTTTGAGGGACGCATCTATCGTCAGACATCCGAGACGGCAAGTGAGGCGATTCGAGCGAAAGCGGAATTTGAAATCTGTGGTGTTACGGAAACGTTGCCACGCGTAAAGATACTTGTTGACGAGGAACTGGGGCTCTAATCATAACTGCCCCCTTAGCAAGGACAATCAAATACTGCCGTTAGTGCCCTAGTTCAAGGCACGTAAACGATTCACTAAATCACACCAAGCAGCACTAAAGTTTTTCGCGTAGGTTCGTGTCACTTCGCGGATCGGTTTGGACCAACCGCGCGGAAGGGGAACGACGGGCCTCAAATCAAGAGACGACCGAAAAAGAGTTAGCGAAGCGGACCGAGAACATTTTTTTGAATGCTGATTGCGGGAAATTGACATATGAATGCCGCTGTCACAGAGAGAGAGATAGCCACCGGTGTTAGACGTTTCAATAACGCGCCACCCGATCTCCGTCCGGAGTCTGATCTCCCCAAGGGATTCATGGACTTCCTGTTGCCGCTTCATCACGAGCTGACGCCGCGCCAACAGGCGTTTATTACAAAGCGCTACGACATCCTCGAGGCTTCCCACGCCGAACGCAAGCCGGATTATCTGTCACCCTCTGAAGCCAAAACCGGAGCATGGAAAATTCAGCTACCAGCCTGGTGTGCCGATCAGCGCAATCAGATGACTGGACCAGCCGATGACGCGGAACTGGTGGTGAAGATGCTCAATTCAGGCGCGCCCGGGGTGATGCTCGACCTCGAAGACTCAATGGCGAACTTCTGGGCCAACTTGAAATTAGGAATCGATAACATTCTGTCCTCACTGAGAGGCGACTTAGCCTACTTCGACGTCAAGAGAAATAGGAACGTCGGCATAGACAGAAGCAAGACTGTGGTTTTCACCAGACCGCGTGGCTTGCACATCAGTCAGTCAGGAATACTGCCCGAAGAATTGATGTCGGCGTCGCTATTCGACGTGGCAATGGTTGCTTATCAAGCCGAAATCGATGCTCTGCAGCATCCACTTTCGTTCTACATTCCGAAATCCGAGTCGGCTGAAGAGGCGTTGTGGTGGCGCGATCTGTTTCAGGCAATTGAAGACGCGCGCAGTTGGCCACGCGGGTTTATCAAGTGCATGGCGCTCGTCGAGTCGCACCCGCTTGCGTATCAAATGGAGGAATTTATCCACCACCTGAGCGACCACATCGTGGGTTTGAACCTTGGTCGCTGGGACTACATGGCGAGTCTGATTCACTTCAACCTGGAAGACAGCGAGTGGGTTTTGCCGGACCGGAACACCATCCCCCACGACGTGCCATTCTTCCAAAATCTTCGCGAGTCGTTAGCTGACACGTGCCATAAGCGGGGCATCCTGGCGATTGGCGGGATGACTGCTCTCTATCCCAGCCGGGTGGATCCGGAGTTAAACGAACGTGCGCTCCGGGTGCTGACCGTGGACAAAAAGAACGAAGCCAACTGTTTGATGGACGGGGCCTGGACCGGCCATCCCGATCAGAACCCTATCGCAGTCAGCCAGTTTCCCTATCCCAACCAACTCGACAGTCGCAAACCTGGCGCACCAGCGCAGCCGGACCTACGGCCAGTTCCCAAAGGTGTTGGAAAGATCACGCTAGCAGGAACGCGCGCGGCGGTCCGAACGGTCATTCGTTATCGCAACGGTGTGCTCAAAGGGAAGGGCGCAAGCTTGCTCGACGGTTACATGGAAGATTTAGCGACTGATCGCATTTACCGGCTGATGATCGCACAGCGTATTCGCCATCGCGACCGCGTGGGGATAACCGATGTGCAGGGGATAGCCGCAAGACACACGCCGGCGTTTGTCAGCGAACTATTTGATGAGGAACTGGACCGCATTCTGACCGAACTTCCCGCCGGCACAAACGAATCTGAGGTCGAGAACTATCGTGAGGCGCGGCGCATCAGCGAGTTGTTAATTACTAATGGCGAGTTTGATCCGATCTAATGACAAGAAGTTTAGAGTTCAAGCTTTAGCTTGCACTATGGAACGCGGCAACCTAAAGGTTGAACTCTAAACTTATATGACGGAGGTAATCATGAAAACTCACAATCAAGCTGCAACACTCAAAAACAACTGGGCCACCGATAAACGCTGGCAAGGAATCACTCGCGGCTACACGGCGGAGGAGGTGGTAAGGCTTCGTGGATCAGTCGAGATCAAATACACACTCGCTGAAATCGGAGCCGGGCGCCTTTGGGACCTCTTGCACACCGAGCATTACGTCGCAGCGCTGGGTGCGATGACCGGCTGCCAGGCAGTGCAGCAGGTCCAGGCAGGGCTGAATGCCATCTATCTGAGCGGTTGGCAGGTTGCCGCTGACGCCAATCTTGCAGGACAAATGTATCCCGATCAGAGTTTATATCCGGCGAATAGCGTGCCCGATGTTGTGCGCAAGATTAATCAGGCATTGCAGCGCGCGGATCAGATCTCTCAGGCTGAGGGACGCAACGGTATCCACTGGTTCGCTCCGATCGTCGCTGATGCCGAGGCCGGTTTCGGCGGAAACCTGAATGCCTTTGAGTTGATGAAAGCCATGATCGAGGCTGGCGCTGCAGCGGTCCATTTTGAGGATCAACTCGCCTCAGCGAAGAAGTGCGGTCACATGGGTGGAAAGGTCCTGGTGCCAACAGGGGAGTTCATACAAAAACTCATCGCCGCGCGTTTGGCCGCCGACGTTATGGGCGTGCCTACAATTCTGATTGCGCGCACTGACGCAAATGGCGCTAGCTTGCTGACCAGTGATGTTGACCAGCGCGATCATTCCTTCCTTACCGGTAGCAGAACGCCTGAAGGCTTTTTCGCTGTCCAGGCAGGTCTCGGTCAAGCAATCGCACGCGGGCTGGCCTATGCTCCGTACGCAGATATGATCTGGTGTGAGACTTCAGAACCAAACCTCGAAGAAGCCGGGCAATTTGCTCACGCAATCCACGCTCAGTATCCAGGCAAACTGCTGGCTTACAACTGCTCACCATCGTTCAACTGGAAGAAGAAGCTTGATGAGCATACGATCGCGAAATTCCAGAAAGAGCTGGCTCTGATGGGCTACAAGTTTCAGTTCATCACTCTCGCGGGTTTCCATGTGCTCAATCTCGGCATGTTCGAGTTGGCCGAACGGTATCGCGAAACAGGTATGACTGCTTATGCTCGCTTGCAGGAGATTGAGTTTGAGCGTGAAGCCGACAGCGGATATCGCGGCGTGAAGCATCAAGCCTTCGTTGGCACGGGATACTTCGATGCCATCGCGCAAGCGATTACTGGAGGCACTTCATCCACCACGGCATTGACGGGGTCCACAGAAGAAGAGCAGTTCAACGCAGCGGTCAACTATCCAGCTGCAGCGTTCGGCCGAGGATGAGTTTTGCGGACTCCGGAGACCAGTTCCCCAGTGCGTTCATTCAAGGGGTGAATGCAGTGTTAAGCAGTTTCTGAGCTACATATCCCGGCCTGTTTGGGAAAAACTCTACGCTTAACATTAGTATTCTTCGGGGTGCCAGTCTTCGGTCCCGGAAGGTCCGAATGTTTATGGAACTCGGGACCCCCAAACAAACCTGCAGCTCCTTATGAGCGTGATGTTCTGCTTCGCTAGAGGCATATTGCGCTCCTCCCGCCACTCGGTACCGCGTGGGTCTCATTCGCAGTCACGCATGCTGCGGTCTCATGAGGTCATCAGTACCACCACGCGGTAGAAGCTGTGAAAAAATTGAAATTGATCGGGGATACTGTCAAGGGACAGAAATTCGCAGGTTGTGAACCGCAACTGGTTTCGGCAGATCGTGAGATCGGTGGAGCACTACGCAGTTTAACTTAGTCGGCGGATCGCGGCTACTGTCGTGTGACATCCACAGATTTCGCCGATTACACAGATCAGAACAAAGGTATCTCAAGAGAATTCCGAACAGCTAATTTCCATTGTTCGGGTTTGAATCTGTGTAATCGGCGTAATCTGTGGATGACCTGGCCAGCCAATACAACGTTTTACAGACAAGCTGGGAGTGTTAGCCTGTTTGAGTGAAAAATGAAGACCCGGTAGAAGTGTTATCTATAGACGGACGCGAGGTCCGCGTAACTCACCCCGACAAGCCATACTTCTCCACGCAAACCAAGCTCTCCAAACTCGATCTGGTACGTTACTACCTGGCGATTGCGCCGGGCGCCCTGGCGGGAATTCGAAATCGCCCCATAGTTCTCAAGCGGTTCGTGGACGGGGCCGAAGGCCAGGCCTTTTATCAGAAGCGAGCACCCACCAATCGACCTGACTGGTTGCGAACCGTCACACTCTCTTTCCCATCCGGTCGCAAAGCCGAGGAAGTCGTAGTCGATGATGCTGCGGGCCTTGCCTGGATCGTGAACCTGGGTTGCATTGAGCTGCATCCGCACCCCGTTCGTTCGGAGGATCTCGAGCACCCCGACGAATTGCGCGTCGATCTTGATCCTGGTCCAGGCGTTGGCTGGGAAGATGTTTGTCAGGTTGCGCTTGAAGTGAAATCGCTTCTGGAAGAGATGGGGCTTCGTGGCTGGCCCAAAACCAGCGGTTCACGCGGAATGCACGTGAACGTTCGGATACAACAGCGCTGGACCTTCAGCGAGGTGCGACGCGCGGCGGTTGCGCTATCGCGTGGAGTGGAACGACGCGCACCTGCCCTGGCTAGTTCGAAGTGGTGGAAAGAGGAGCGGCATGGCGTCTTTCTCGATTACAACCGGAACGCTAAGGACCGCACGACCTGCTCTGCGTATTCCGTGCGGCCCGTTCCCGACGCACGCGTGTCCATGCCACTTCACTGGCATGAGGTCGCCGACTGCGACCCGGCCGATTTCACTGTACTCACAGTTCCCAAGCGGTTCGCAGAGTTTGGCGATCCACCTGCAGGCATGGACCATGACGCAGGGTCGTTGGAAAAACTGCTCGAGCTGGCGGCAAAAGACGAGGCGACTGGTCTCGGCGACGCGCCCTGGCCTCCACACTTTCGCAAGACGGCGGGTGAAGCTCCGCGCGTGGCGCCATCTCGCGCCCGTTCAGCAGCGAAGAAACCTTCCGGTACAGCTACGAAACCCGCTGCGAGGAAAACCCGGACCAGGATGCCGCTTTTGGTGATCGCGAACTCTCCGAACAAGGACGACGCGCTCGCGGGACTGGAAAGGTGGAAGAGCCGATATCCTGAGGTGGCTAAACTCCTGGCCGTGGACGACGTCCTGGTCGATGCGATGCGAGGCAGGTCATCAACATGGACGCGCATCCGAGTAAATTTGCGGAAAGTGCCTGAGGGATTGCGCCCGCCGCAAGAAACTCCCGACCCCGACGACGATCCCACGCGCGAATGGCGCGAGCGCCGCGCTCGCCGACCTGAGTGAGCGCACAAGAGAATCCCCTGATTGTTACCTAGCCCTGTTCGTAACGGCTTCGCCGCCGGATGTGAGGTGGCTCTCCGTCCAAAAAGAAATCACTTTGCGCAAGAAAATCGCCTGATCGTTACTTGGCCTCTTCGTTACGGCTTCGCCGCCGGATGTGAGGCGGTGGCTATGCCCCGCCGGTACCTCTGATCTTTTGAATCGGGCTTTGCCCCTGGTGCGGGCTCTGCCCCTATGCAAGCCGACTAGCTCGTCGCCAATGGATAAGGCCCTTGTCCATCAGCAACGGCTCATTCTCCATTGGCCGTCCTTGCCAGATGCGGGCACTGGACCAGCGATAGTCCATTGCTCTTTCAACTGATCCGGCGCGCACAGGATTCTGATGGATGTAGTTCAGCTTTTCCATGAACATGCCCTCGCTGAAAATTGGAAGAACATTCTTTTCCGTTTGCCAGAGTGAGTATCTGTAGTTCCGGTCTTGCTCCTGATGCTGTAGTTTGGCCAGGGAATCGAAATAACTGCCTGCTTTCAGGGAATCAATGACGCGCCGAGCGGTGAGTCCTTTCAAAACCCGTAATACGTCAGAAGTTGTTGATGGTCGACTGGTGAGCAGGTGCATGTGGTCCAACATAATCACATAAGCGAACAGTAGAAACCCTGCTGACTTTCGTGCCTCATCAATCGCGCGACACAGAACTTCCTTCATTTGATCAGTTCCAAACACAGGAAATCTGTCTTTAGTAACAATCGTGATGTATAGGACCGGTGAGTCTTGAGAGATTAGAAAACGGTGAGCCATGAGGTTGCTCTCCTTTGGGTGAGTTGTAGATCTGAGTGGAACCTACTCCGTTTAGGGACTTAGGTAAAGGGGCAGAGCCCGCATCAGGGGCAAAGCCCAATTCAAAAGCCCCCGGTTCGGCGGGGCATAGCCCGCTCCTCACATCCGGCGGCAAAGCCGTAATGACGAAGCTAGGTAATAGAGTAATTTCGTCAGCGAAGCCGTGCGAAGATCCGAAACAACTCTCACGTCTCAACGACCGCTTGCGAAGATCGTCTCCAGCTCGTGGGGCGGCACAACTTCAAGCTGCGCATAGGTGCAGTCGCTCGGCTGCTTGTCCGTACGCCACCTGCGAAACTGCGCTATGTGGCGAAAGCGGCTGCCCTGCATGTGGTCGTAAGCGACCTGGACCACCA
>JBPCMM010000138.1:0-13419 GCA_051002255.1 Pyrinomonadaceae bacterium | reverse complement strand
TTGGACGTTGGACCAGATTCCGAACCTGATGAACTCGCCGTTTTGAATTGGTTCGAACGGTTTGCTTTTCGTCTGGTAGAGAGAATGAACCGGGGCCGCTGGAAGCGTTTCTGGACCTGGTGCCAGCAATTCTTCGGCGCAGGCTGGATTCATTTTGCTACCTACAATCTCATGCAGGTCTACGGGCTCGAGCACGTCGAAGCAGCCTCACGCGAGCGTCCCATTCTCCTGGTAGCCAATCATCGATCTTTCTTCGATATGTACACGGTATCAACCGTGATCTTCCGGCAAACGAGATGGCCTAAGCAGCTGTTCTTTCCCGTGCGTGGGAGGTTCTTCTACCAGTCACCTTTGGGGCTCTTTGTGAATCTGGTCATGGGATGGTGGTCCATGTACCCGCCGTTTTTCGCTTCCGGAGAAAATCCGATTCGGGAAAAGCGCGCCTTTGACAAGTTTTCGTTTCGGCTACTAACTGAGCTCTGCAGAAACGGCCAAGGGAATGTCATTGGTTTCCACCCTGAAGGGACGCGGAACAAAGGCGCTGACCCGTATTCGTATTTGCCCGCGCAGCCTGGTGTCGGAAAACTCATCAAGGACGCTGCTCCTCAAGTGATTCCGGTCTTTGTCGCCGGTCTCAGCAATGATCTTCCAAAACAGGTGTTGGGGAACTGGACCGGAGGCGAACCGATTCGGATCCACTTTGGAAAGCAGATTGATCTTCAACAATATCTGGAGAAGGAGGACCGCATGCGAACCTATAAAGAGATTTCGGAATTCGTGATGAGCAAGATTGCCGAGCTGGGTTTTCAGGATCGAGAAATAGTCGGAAGACAAGATGCGGGCAGACCGGCCTCGGGTCGTACGTAATTTGAACCGCTGTTCGTGTTTATTCGTGTGATTTCGTGGATAGTTGTGGTTTCCGGCCCAGCGACACACGATCCACGAAATCACACGAAGTAACACGAATCAAAATACTGTTCGGGATGACTATAGTTGGGTTATGAACTTGAAGAGTGATCGTTACCAGCAAACCGTTCAAGTTTTGGCGTCTCAAGGTCAGGAAGGTGGGTTTACCCCCGCTGAGTTTGCGAGAGTCGAGCGGGTAAACCCACCTTCCTTACCCTGAGGCTTTCTGACTTGAGGAGTATTCACCCAGGTGTGAGCTTCTTAGTCTTTAAATGCGATGACCCTGCCTTTAGTTATTATCAATCCTGAATCCGCAGGTGGTGCCACGCGTGATGCCTGGCCGAGGATTGCCAGTGATCTGAGCTCGCATTTCGGCGCCTTCAGTTGCGCGTTCACCGGAAAAACGGGCGAGGGAACTGAGCTAGCAGCCGAGGCGGCCCGAAAAGGCATCAAGCTGATTATCGCCTGTGGCGGCGATGGCACCATTTCGGAAGTAGCTAACGGGATACTGGCTTCGGGCAAGGATGCGGAACTTGGAATTCTACCCAGCGGCACTGGCGGCGATTTTCGCAAGACAATTGAGATACCCGCTCGTTCACGCGATGCCGCCCGCATACTGCGCGGGGGAATCACGCGGCAGATTGATGTTGGGCGCGTAACATTCACCAAAAGAGACGGCGAGAATAACACGCGTTACTTTCTGGGCGTCGCGTCGTTCGGGATGAGCGCCGATGTGATCGAGCGGGTTAAGAAGCGCGGCCCGCAGTGGTTCCCATCCAAAGCGCCGAAGTGGCTTACCGGCCGGCTCTCTTTTGGTGTCTCGATGTTGCAGACAGCCGTCCAATCTTCAGCGACCAGAGTAGTGGTTCAGCTTGACGACAAACATGAGAGACATCTGACAGTAGCGAATCTGTGCATCGCCAACGCGCGCTTTTTTGGCGGCGGCATGAAGATCGCGCCCGATGCAAAGTTGGGTGACGGTCAGTTCGATGTGATCACGATCGGTGACTTGGGCGCTTGGAAGATACTGACAAATGCACCGCGACTCTATCTCGGCGCGCATCTGGGAATGCAGGAGGTCAGACACGAACTAGCCAGGAAAATCGTCACGCGCCCGGCAGTGAAAGACGCGGAGGTTATGCTCGAGGTGGACGGCGAACTCCTGGGCCGCCTGCCGGCAACATTTCAGGTTGTTCCTCGGGCGTTGCGCATTCGCTGTCCTGCTTAGCGAGCGGCAGTCCGATTCAATTTGTCCTGAGATTTAACTTCTGGACTTAGCCTGAACTGTAATCTGGACCTTGTTCTAAAGAGGAGTGCAGTGATCAATAGAGCCAAAGTAAGCGAGCACGCGTCTTTGGCTCGTCCTGAGTGAAGGAAAAACTATGGGCGCTCTGATCCTGATCGGTTTACTTTTTGTCTTAATCGGCCTCGCCATCCTGATTGGCGGCGCCGTGTCGGCCGTGAAGCAATCACGAGAGTTAGCGCGATGCGTAGCTGCTACTGGTACAGTTGTGGATCTGGTAAAGCGATTCATTCCACGTAGCGGGGGTGTTTACTGTCCGGTGGTCGAGTTCACTACCGCAACAGGCCAGGATGTGCGGTTCGAATCTCAGTTTGGAACGATGCCGGCAACTCATCATGTGGGCCAGACAGTCGCGGTTCGATATGAAATCGCAGATCCGCAGAAAGCCGAAGTCGATTCGACAACCTCGCGCTGGCTGGTGCCAGGTTGCATGGTTGGAATGGGGCTAGGATTTTTTGTTCTTGGGGGCTCTATGCTGATGATTGGAATACTAGTGCTCGCAGGGAGCAGCAGCTGAATAAATATTAGAAGACTTTGTGCGAAGGAGTCTTGATGTTTTCCTCGGCTGTGGTTCGGCTACCCAGTGCCAATTTTGCCGAAGGCTTGACCTCCGGGAGGTTAGGCGCGCCGGTCTATGCCGAGGCCCTGAAACAGCACGAAGCGTATTGTGCGGCGCTTGAGCAATGTGGACTGAAGCTAGTGCGTCTGGAGGCCGACGATCGCTATCCTGATTCCACCTTTGTTGAAGATGCAGCCGTCATCACGGAGCGGGGCGCGATCCTAGCGCGTCCAGGCGCGGCCAGCCGGATTGGAGAAGTTGGTGGGGCTAGAGAAGCGCTCGCGCAGTTTTATTCCACACTCATTTCTATTCACCATCCGGGCACCCTCGACGGGGGAGACATCTGCGAAGCTGGAAATCATTTTTTCATTGGCATCTCGGAGCGCACAAATGAGACCGGCGCGCTGCAGTTGACTGAGTTGCTGGCGTCTTGGGACTACACCTCGAGTTTCGTGGACATCCGCAACATGAAGGGCATTCTTCATTTGAAAAGCGGCCTTGCATATCTGGGCGACAATCATTTAGTGGTAATCGACGCGCTTTCGAAGCACGGGCAGTTTCGAACTTACGATCTCATCGGCGTCATTAAGCATGAGGAGTATGCGGCGAACTGTATTCGCGTCAATGAGCACGTACTGGTGGCTGCTGGTTACCCTGAACTGGAAAAGAGGTTGATAGAGCTGGGTTACCAGACGATCGCATTGGAGATGTCTGAGTTTCAGAAGATGGATGGGGGATTAAGCTGTCTGTCGATACGATTTTGAAATAGTCATCGCAATTGTCTTTGGCTTAAGAAAATATGATTAAAAAACCATGGGTTCACACATGTAAGTCTAGCTGTTTCGCGATCCAGACTGCTCGCTGGCCTTTTACCAAAAAAGTATTTGGGGTGAAGGAGTACTACCGCGACGAGAAGCCATGACGTTATTGCGTTCGAGAAGGATGGAGCGAATGCGGGGCAAGAGGGGCGGGTGTATATGAAGAGATCCTTTCAGAAGGAGCCGGCGCTTCATTGCCGCGCGGGCCTTATGTAATGGCCAGAAGTCTTTCGCGCGATACGATTTTATCTCAAGAACGTTGATGCTGAACGGCCAGTTTATTGAGTCCCAGCCTGGCTTAGTTACCTTTTCTTTAAGGTTTTACTTGAATTCCTTCCGCAATTAAAGTAGTGTGTCCAGCTTTGTATGGCAGTTACTTTGCCGACCCGCAACAAAAGTTCTAGTAGTCTTAACCCAAGGGACAATTCAATACCGAAAACAAGCATAGCGCGCCTCGACGGACGCTTCGGAGTTCTTGATTAAGTTGGGAGAATATCGATGAAATTTGTTAGCCCCCAGATCACTCAGAACGGAAACGGAAATGGGAATGGACGTCGTAAAGCAAAGGGTAAAGATGCCGTTTCCCGAGTAGCGCACCCAGAGCCCAAGGATGGCGGCAAGCTCATCGTTCTCACAGCGCCGCTCACGGAAGCAATCGACCACGCCGGATATTTCATTCAGATGGCCATGGCCTCTTTGCCCATCTGGATGGAGGGCGTCATCAACAAGAAGTACCCGAAGTGGCGCGACCTCGAGAAGAATGACGACAGCTCCGCGCGCTACATGCCGGCGGGCGTGCGATTGGTTGAGACATCGCTTCTGCGTGAATATAAACCAGACGATATCGTTGCTTGTTTCCCTGAGGATCTTCATAAGTTTATTGGGCCACGAACTCGGGTAGTTGCGGTATCGACCCACAACCCCCTGGGCGTGACCTTCGCTGCCGGTGTGTATACTTCAATCTTTGGCTCGTCGCGGATGCCGATCAATTCGCATTATTCGCGCGAGCTGTTTATGAGTATTAAAGCAAGTCCGTACCGCGACAACTTCAAAGTCATCGTGGGCGGTTCCGGCGGGTGGCAGATCACGCAAACGAACACATTCGAAGAACTCGGTGTGGATTGTGTGGTCGAGGGACGCAGCGAATCGGTCGATACGCTGGGACTTTTCCGCAAGGCGATTCGCCAGGAGGAGTTGCCCCGAAAGATTGATGTCAAACATCCGATGGACCGTGAAGGCATTCTGTTTCCCGACTCACGAACTACTTTTGGCGTAGTCGAGATGACGACCGGCTGTGGCCGGCGGTGCAAGTTTTGCGTCCCGGACTTGAACCCCCAGATCGACCTTCCCAAAGACAAGATTATGGGCGCGGTGCGCGCCAACGTTCGCGACGGGAACAAGCAGATATCTCTGGCCACCGAGGACATGTTTATCTGGGGCCAGGTGCATACGGATACACCGTTCTATTTTCCCAATCGCGAAGCCCTGGTTGATCTCTACTCGGACATTGTTAATACGCCGGGTGTCGAGCAACACGTCTTGAGTCATAGCACCATCGCGCCGGCGGTGGTGGATCCCACGTTGATCAAGCAGCTCTCTGAGTTGCTGTTGCCAAAGAGTCCCATCCACTTCCCGTATCTGAGCAGCCATCCGGAGAAAAAAGCTCTGGCGCCGCTTATCGGACTGGAGACGGGCTCCGTGCGAATGGCGAAGCAGATCATGCCGAGTAAAGGTGTGCCGTTTCAGATCGACGATTGGCCCAGCATAGTGCTCGAGGGCTTGCGCGTGCTGAACGAGAACAACTGGTTTCCCGCGATGACGCTGATTGTCGGTAATCCGGGCGAGACTAATGAAGACGTGATGGCCACGATCGATCTCATTTACGAGATGGAGCGCCGAGGTTTGTTTGCGTTTCTCATCCCGTCAATCTTCACCCCCCTGCACGACACCCGGATGGAAAAAGCCAAGGGCGTGACACAGACAAAACAGCTCACGCCGCTACAGTGGCAGTTGATGATGAAGTGTTGGAAGATGAACCTGCGTCCGGGCCAGTACAGTTGGTGGGGACCCACAGCCTGGCGGGTAGGTTCGATTGGGATGTGGCTTTACAAGCTGCGACGTCTCAACGGACCAAACTTCACCTGGCCGCTTTGGATGTTCTCCGGAGCCATTTCGGAAAAGAATCTAATTCGCATGGGTAAGATCTATATGGGTAAGCCGATCAAGGTAAAGACACGCAAAGAACTGATTTCCACTCTGCGACCCAACGACTGGCAGTTTCTCCGTGCGGACAACAGCGACCTGCCCGAGGGCTACACACGTCCATCAGCGCAGGGCCAGACTTTTCTCCCTGATGTTCACGAGCCCGTGACACAGCACGCCTGAGTCTTTTGAGATAATTGTGAATCGAACGCCCGCGCACGGAAAAGCTCTGTCATGCGCGGGCAATTATGTTTGAGTGTTAGTATGAGCGGAGAGAATAGAAGTGGGTTCAGTGTGGAGTTTCAAATCTGAAATCTGAAATCTGAGTTCCGAAGGAGTTAAGGCGTCAACATTGGATCGCAGAAGTTTTATTTTCACGGCAGGAATGGCGGGAACCGGCGCTTTCGCCTTCAGTGGCTTGGCCAACCGAGCCAACCTGCTAAGTGGGAACCATCTGGCCCCGTTTTCTACGCTCGGCTACGGACCGCTCTTCCCCACGAAAAGCAACAACACGGGCGAGACGATTCTCGCCGTACCTAAGGGTTTTCAGTACACGGTTATCGGCAAGGCTGGATCCATCATGACCGATGGCCGGCCCACACCTGGGGCGCATGACGGAATGGCGGCTTTTAGGGTGGGAAACCAGCTTAGGTTGGTCCGCAACCATGAAATCAATAATCAAACGGGAAAGCCCGGCATTGCAATCGGCCCTAACGCATACGATCCGCTTGCTGCGGGAGGCACAACTACACTCGTGATCGATCCGGAAACGCGTGAGGTGGTCAATGACTTTGTAAGTCTCAGTGGCACGCTTGTAAATTGCGCTGGTGGCCCAACACCGTGGAATAGTTGGATCAGCTGTGAAGAGACTTTGCTTGGCCCTGCGAAATTCAAAGATGCGGATGGGCAGGATCAGGGCGGGTTCGGCGAACGTCATGGTTATTGCTTCGAGGTTCCCGCCAGCTCGGAGCAGTCAGTTCGCCCCGTGCCGCTGAAGGATATGGGATGCTTTCAGCACGAGGCGATCGCGGTTGATCCCAAAACAGGAATCGTTTATCTGACGGAAGACCGTCCGGCAGCTGGTTTCTACCGATTTATTCCGCGCAAAAAACGCCAGCTTGCGGCGGGAGGCCGCCTGCAAATGTTGGCGGTGAAGCAGCGACCAAATTTCGACACGAGAACACAGCAGAATGCTGGCATTCGTCTGCCCGTCAGTTGGGTGGATATAGCCAACCCCGATCCGCCGGAAGCGGAAAGGGACGATCTTGCGGTATACAAGCAAGGGTTTGCCGCCGGTGCTGCAACTTTTGCGCGGTTGGAAGGCTGCGCATATGGGAAGGGCCGAATTTTCTTCGATTCCACTAGCGGCGGCGATACAAAGCTGGGTCAGGTTTGGGAGTACGCTCCCAAGGGCGAAGATCAGGGAGTCTTAACTATGCTTTGCCAGCCCACCGACCCTGCCGTTCTAAACATGCCGGATAACCTGTGTCTGACTTCAAAGGGCAGCGTAATAATCTGCGAAGATAACTCGACTAGTAATCATTTGCGCGTGATGTCCGGGAAGGGCAAACTTGGCACCTTGGCAAAAAATGTTATGGAGGGGTTTGAGAACCGTGAGTTCGCGGGGGTGACTTTTAGTCCTGACTTCAAAACCTTGTTCGTCAACATCCAGGTGCCCGGAGTTACCCTGGCCATTTGGGGACCCTGGCAATCGATCTGAATCGGAGGGCTGGGCCTCAAACCGGCCCATCGATGTCGGTCGTTCGTTTACCCGGTCCCTCTGTCTCTAACTCTTTCCATATCAGAACACTCCTGGTCTCCTTCAGTAAAAGCGATCCGATGATAAATGTGAGACTGGCTACAACTATCGGGTAGTACAACCCGGCGTAGATATTTCCTGTTTCCGCTACCACCCAGAGACTGATGAGCGGCAGCAATCCTCCGAAGACGCCGTTGCCTATGTGGTAAGGAAGGGAGAGCGCTGTGTACCTGATCTTTGCCGGAAACGCCTCCACGAGGTAAGCGGCGATGGGCCCATAAACCATCGTGACGAAAATCACCTGGATGAATATCAGCCCGATTAACTTCCAGGCAATCAGGTTGCTGAGAAGAGCTCCAAGATTTGTGTATGGCAGAACTTCCATTGCCGGTTGCAGGGCACCGTCAATGACCGTTTGCGGTGTCAGCGTGATGGCTCCTGTGACCGGATGCTTTCGCGGTACTGCGGTCACGACGTTTGAGCCTGCGGCAGTCTGCATCGCCTTATAGATCGGGATGTAAGAGACTGCAGCCAGCAGACAACCGACCATCATGATTCGCTTGCGCCCGATGCGATCGGAGAGCGCACCAAAAACGACGAAGAACGGCATTGCGAGCAGGAGCGCGATGGCCACGACGTAGTTCGCCGCGGTGCCGTTCACCCTCAGGATTGCTTGCAGGTAGAACAGCGCGTAGAACTGTCCGGTGTACCAAACGACGCCCTGGCCGGCCGTTGCACCGAACAGGGATATGAGAACCAGTTTCAAATTCTTCCACTGGGTGAACGCCTCTTTCAGCGGCTTCGCTGAGGTCATGCCTGCGCCCTTAATGTGCTGAAAGATGGGAGACTCTTTCATGCGCAGTCGAATGTAGAGCGAAATGCCGACCAATAGGATTGAGATAATAAAGGGGACGCGCCAACCCCAGGCGCTGAACTCTTCCCGGCTCATCGAGTTCTGGACCAGCAGGATTACTGCTAACGAAACGAACAGCCCCAAGGTCGCCGTGATCTGGATGAAACTCGTGTAGTAGCCGCGCTTCTCGTCTGGTACATGTTCCGCAACGTAGACTGCAGCACCGCCGTACTCACCTCCCAGGGCAAGTCCTTGCAGGATGCGGATCACCAGCAGAATAATTGGCGCCGCAATTCCAATAGTCGCATACGTGGGGAGAAATCCGAGGAGCGCGGTTGCGCCGCCCATGATCAGCAACGTTACGAGAAAGGCATACTTCCTACCAACCAAGTCGCCGATGCGCCCGAAGAAGAGCGCGCCAAAGGGTCGAACGACGAAGCCGACGGCGAACGTTGAAAGGTAAGCGATCAAAGCGAGGCTGTCATTGCCTGGAGGGTAAAACAGTGGCGAGATGACTGTGGCCAGGCTGCCGAAGATGTAGAAGTCGTACCATTCGATCATGGTTCCAACCGCAGAGGCTCCGATGACCTGCCAGAGTTTGTAATCGTAAACTCTCGCAGGTGACGGTGCGATTTCGGCGGTTGTTTTGTCGGGAACAGAAGCGTCAAGGGACATTTCGAACGGGTTTCCCGCTTTTCTGATCGAACTCAGATTGCTCCTCGCATCCTAACGGTAAGGACGGAAGCAGGGCAACATTAAAACAATTGACTGCCCACGACTGTTAGGCATATCGTTGCGATCATCTGGTAAGGCTTACCGCTCGGTCCTGCGTTGCCGTCTTGGTCTGGTTCAGAACCAATCTCCGCTGACTTGGTAGAGGAGTAAAACAGCAGATCTGCTTTACATCCGCAGTACATTCGTATTTACCATTAACGATTTACCGTTTACTATTCACCATTCTCTATCAAGTCGCTGACACCTGGGAGGAAGAGTCTATGTCTGAGCAACCGTTTGATAAAGCGGCCGCTATCACATTGTTAAATGAGATTCTGGAAACCGAGTTGGCGGGAGTGGTGCGATACACCCACTACGCGCTGATGGTCTTTGGTCATAACCGCATTCCTATAACCAGCTGGTTGCGCGGTGAAGCAAGCACCTGCCTGGAACATGCGAATCAGGCGGGCGAGTTGGTCACCCATTTTGGAGATCACCCTTCGCTTAAAATTGGCGCGCTGCTGGAAACTCACAAGCACGGGATTAACGACATCTTGCTTGAATCACTGGAAGCGGAGAAGGCAGGTTTGGACCTGTATACGAAACTGCTCGAGTTGGTGCGCGACCGATCCGTACTGCTGGAAGAGTATGCTCGCCAGATGATTGCAGAAGAAGAGACCCATCTTGGTGAGGTAAACAAGATGCTGCGCACGCCGGGCGAGTTAACGCAATTCGCTACCTAAGCGGCCAGGTAAGAAACCGCGAGGATCTGGCGAAATGTTTGCTCGCGGAGGGTGGGCGAGCGCAACGCGCCCCCGCTCCAGCGCAGCGTCATTGCGGACTGCGCCCCTGTTAGTCGTCCGCGATGCGGAAGGAACAGAGCGATTATGAGAATATGCACTACCCAACCTCAGGGTGCTTTGCGATCCCAACGATTTGAGTATAATGGACGGCAAAAGGAGTGAACGAAAACAATGACTAAATATGTTCTTACCTGCGCTTTGTTGGTAGCAGGTCTAATAGTGGTTGGTTCGGTGAGTGCGACCACGGAGACCCCAGCTATAGGAACCGTCGCCCCGGAGTTCTCACTTGCGACAAACGAGGGCAAGCAAGCGGCATTGAAGGACTATCGCGATAAGTGGGTGGTGCTTTACTTCTATCCAAAAGACTTCACCAGTGGCTGCACGCTTCAAGCGCGTAACTTCCAGCGCGACCTGGCAAAGTATGAAGCTCTGAATGCAGTGATACTGGGAGTGAGCGTCGACACCGCTGATTCTCACAAGAGTTTCTGTGCCAAGGAAGGTCTGGCCTTTAAGCTGCTTTCTGACACTGATGCCAAAGTAAGTGACGCGTATGGCTCCGTGATGGACTACAACGGCATGAAATTGTCGGCTCGCAACACTTTCATCATCGATCCGAAAGGGAAAATCGCTCAAGTTTTTCTGAAAGTGAAACCGGCAGCGAACAGTGAAGAAGTGCTGGCTGCGCTGGCAGCCCTGCAGAAGAAGTAGGTCATCAGCGTAGCGGTGAACGTGGGGAGTCCTGATCTTTTTGAGATCAATTGCGATTCGTGCAAGGCCCTACGGTCAATGTCCAACGATTCGGCTTCGCCTCATCCGGAGCTATACTCTTTTACCTGCCCAATCAGACTGGCTTCACAGCTTTCGTCTGACAACACAAAGTTCAGGAAGAGAATAATGGTTCTGCTGAGTAAACTTTTGACGTTTGCCCTGATGACAGGGATCGTTACCGGCACCATGGCACAAACGCGGCCGCGAACAAACTCTCGCGCCGGTTTGCCTGCGGGCTACTGGCCGCTTGCGAAAAGCCAGGCGATTATCGACAAGACTGAAACGATAAAGCTGGTGCCAGATGTCTCGCACTTAAGCGTGGGCGAGCGGAAGGCAGTAGCAAAGCTGCTCCAAGTAGGAAAAATCTTTCAAAGCCTGTTTGAACAGCAGCGTCATCCCCAGGCGCTGACCGCTCACCGGAATCTCGTTCAGCTCGACACTCGCACTGGTTCGAGCGCCGCCACACAGAATATGCTCACTCTCTACCGTCTGAATCAGGGGCCGATTGCCACGACGCTCGACAATAAACGTGAGGCGTTTCTGCCGGTTGACGATGTGATGCCGGGGAAGAATTCTTATCCCTGGGGTGTGAAGAAAGAAGAGCTCGACGCGTTCCTGTCGGCACATCCTGAGAAGCGAGAGAGCATTCTGGATCTCCGTACGGTGGTTCGGAAGCTTCTGCTTGCGAACGTTCGGCACGATTTGGCTACTCTAAGAAAATACCCCGCCTTGGATACTCTTCACCCGGGTTTGCGGCAGGAGTTGCAGAGAGAAGTTTCATTTAGAGTTGCGCCGGGCAGCTTTTATGCAGTTCCTTACGCAGTAGCGTACGCAGATGAGTTGGTTAAGGCGTATTCATTGTTGAATGAAGCGGCGGATGCGGTCGCTAAGGATGATGAGGAATTTGCCCGGTATCTGCGCAATCGTGCCCGAGATTTGTTAACCAACGACTATGAGTCGGGCGACGCAGCCTGGATCACCGGACATTTCAAAAATCTTAACGCGCAGATCGGCTCGTATGAGGTGTATGACGACGAACTCTACGGCGTAAAGACGTTCTTCTCTTTCAGTCTCTTGAGTACGCGCCGGCAGGAAACCACGGCGCTGCGGCAGGCAATGCGAGGTTTACAGGCGCTGGAGGATTCACTCCCCTACGAGAATCACAAGAAGATCAGAGAAGACATACCCGTCGGCGTCTATGATGTCGTTGCTGACTTTGGTCAGTCGCGCGGCGGAAACACGGCTTCAATCCTGCCTAACGAGAGCTACCTGGCAAGACGTTATGGCCGAACCATCCTGTTGCGCGCGAACATCATGCGCGAGCCGAGAATCTTCCAGGGCACCTCGCGCACCTGGGAGGCAGCGTTAGCCACTGAGCACAAGAACGATTTAAGTGCCGACGGCAATTTTTATCGCACGCTCTGGCACGAGGTGGGACACTATCTCGGCGTCGACCGAACTAAAGACGGCCGGGATCTGGATGAAGCTCTTCACGAAAACTCGAGTGCCATGGAGGAGATGAAGGCCGATCTTGTCTCGCTGTTCGTGGCTCCAGAGCTGCGAAAGGATAATTACTACACCGACGCCCAACTACGCTCCGTGTACGCGAGCGGCATCTTCCGCGTCTTGCAGAACAACAAACCACGCCGGGACCAGCCCTACAATACCATGCAGCTCATGCAGTGGAACTTCTTTCTTGAGAACGGCCTGTTGCGCTTTGACCCCGCGACCAGCAAGCTCAGCATCAATTACGACAAGTACCATGAAGTTGTTGGAAAATTGCTGGCGAAAGTCTTGGACGTTCAGTACGCGGGAGACAAAGCGGCTGCTGATCGGTTCATTGAACAGTATACTAACTGGGACGAGGACCTGCATGGCGGCGTAGCGAAGAGTATCCGCGTCCAACAACGCTACCGCTTCAGGTTGTTCAAGTATGCTTCTTTAAATGAATAGTCCAAAATCAACGTCCGAGGGTACGGGCTCAGACCTCGGATTTTGGGTTTCAAGGACCAAAAACCAGTGGCTGAAGGCAGGAGTTCGGCGGAGGGCCCTAGATCGCAGGGAGTAAGGCAAAGAAGGAGGTTCTGTATGTCGCTAAAGGGTAAGAGCGCGCTGATTACAGGAGGCTCGCGAGGTATTGGCAGGGGGATCGCACTAAAGCTGGCGGAAAGTGGCGTGAAAGTGGCCATCAATTATTACGAAAATGAAGCTGCCGCCAACGATACGCTCGCAAAGGTCCGTGAGTGCGGTTCGGATGGCTTCGTTATCCAAGCAGATGTTTCGCACCCTGAAGATATTGGCAACATGTTCAAAAGGGTTAAGGAGGAGTTTGGCAATCTTGATATCTTCGTGAGCAACGCGCGCACTCAGCTTCCCACCTTTTATCAAACACCCATGGACATCACCTTGAAGCAGTGGGATATGGCAATGGACTCCCAAGCCAAAGCCTTTCTGGTGGGAGTGCGGGAATCAACTCGTCTTATGGACCACGGTGGCAGGATTTTGGCCATTACCTATTCGCCCGGCGCTCGCACAGGTAGCTGGCAGCCTTGGGTGGCCATGGGGTCTGCCAAAGCCGCACTTGACTCCCTGGTTCGCTACTTCGCCGTGGCCCTCGCCCCACGCGGTATAACCGTGAATGGTATCAGCCCCGGGGGCATCTTCGGCGCACCTAACCTGGTAGAGGGTAGTGTCTTGCGCGCTCTGCCACAAGAGATTCAGGACAACATTCAAG
>JBPCMM010000137.1:0-8390 GCA_051002255.1 Pyrinomonadaceae bacterium | reverse complement strand
GGTGCTTTCTCTTTAGTCCGACAGCATGAGCCAGTGAGCGCAACGACCGCACCGTCCGCCCCTGCCTACCAATCACCTTACCCATGTCCTCAGGGGCCACGCGGATCTCAATCAATGTGGCACCGTTGCGGTCAATCTCTCGAACGTCGACGGCCTCAGTGTCGTCAACCAGCCCCTTAACAATCATTTCCACGGCTTCTCGCATTGCTGTCGAATCAGAAGTCCTAACCGTTCAGTCTCAATCTGCGCGTCCAAACAAGTAACTTAAGCGGTCGCCGGCTCTGCAGGCGCTTCGTTCTTGCCCCATGCCTTGATAAGTCTGCTGACCGTCTCGGTCGGCTGCGCACCGTTGGCGATCCAATAACGGACCCGATCCATTTTCAGATTAATCTCCGCCGGCTGACGGGTAGGATTGTATGTGCCGACGTTCTCGAGATATGCGCCGTCACGTTTTGACTGCTTCTCCTTCACGACAACTCTGTATGAAGGCCTTTTCTTCGCGCCTGTGCGCATTAACTTAATCGCTAACAAGTAGTCACCTCCGTTGTAACTAATTCCCCCACTGATACTTACTGATAAATCCTGCTGCTCTTCTTCTGCTTACCACCTCTCACCTTCGCCTTTTCTTCTTTTTCTTCTTCAACTTCTTTCTTGACGGAGCTGCTGGTAATGCGGGCAATCCGGGTATATCACCATTCCCACCCATCCCGCTCAGGTCAGGCACCCCAGCCATACCAGCCATACGCTTCATCATCTTGCCCTTTAAACCACCCCCGAAGCCGCCCCCGCTGAACAATCCGGAACCGGAAAGCTGGCGCATCATCTGACGCATCTCAGTGTACTGCTTGACAAGCTGATTCACGTCCGCAACTGAGGTTCCGGATCCGCGCGCGATCCGTCGGCGCCGATTGGCATTTAAAATCTTATGATCCGTCCGCTCCTGCCAGGTCATCGAATCGATAATCGATTCGGTGCGCTTCAACTCTTTCTCCATCAGTTTGGTTTGTTCGTCATCCAGTTGCGGCATCCCCATTCCGCCGAGAAGCTGATCGGGCAGTAGCTTCATTATTTTTGAGAAAGAGCCGAGCTTCTTTACCTGCCGAAGCTGTGATCGAAAGTCGTCGAGAGTAAATTCATTCTTCTGGAGCTTCTTGAGTTGTTCCTCTGCTTCACCCTGGTCTACCTTCGACTGTACTTCTTCAATCAGCGACAATACGTCGCCCATTCCGAGGATGCGTTGAGCAATGCGGTCCGGATAAAAAGGCTCTAGCGCGTCATACTTTTCCCCCACGCCAACGAACTTCACCGGCTGACCGGTCACCTGCTTGATGGAAAGGGCGGCGCCGCCACGAGCGTCCCCATCCATCTTAGTCAGCACAACGCCGGTGATGCCAACCCGCCGGTGAAACTCTTCAGCGGACCGAACCGCATCCTGTCCCGTCATGGCGTCAGCCACAAATAATATTTCTACCGGATGCGTTTCGTTCTTAATCCTAACCAACTCGTCCATCAACTCTTCATCGATGTGAAGCCGTCCGGCAGTATCAATCAGCAGAGTGTCAAAACCGGTTTGTTGCGCATGCTTATAAGCTCCCCGCACCAGCGTGAGCGGGTCATTGGTTTCAGACTGTTCAAAGATCTGTTGGCCAGTCGCCTTAGCAATTACCCTTAACTGCTCGCGCGCTGCAGGACGATAGACGTCAACTGAAACCAGCAGGGGTTTACGTTCCTGATTTTGGGCAAGCCAGCGCGCGATCTTTCCGATCGAAGTGGTTTTGCCGGAGCCTTGCAGGCCGACAATCATGACCGCATTCGGAATCTGCTTCGTAAAGACCAGCCGGGACGATTGGCCACCAAGCAATTCAACAAGTTCGTCGTAAACAATCTTGACTACTTGTTCAGAAGGCTTGAGCTCTTGCCAGACATGCTGTCCCTCAGCCTTCTCCTTAACAGAAGCAATAAAGTCCTTCGCAACTTTATAGTTAACGTCGGCTTCCAGGAGTGCCAGGCGGATCTCGCGCAGGGCCGCATCCACATGTTCCTTCGTCAGCACGCCTTCGCCGCGAAGATTTTTTAAAGTCCGCTTAAGCTTGTCCGACAGCGACTCAAACATAGAGCATATAGGCGAAGTTCCGCGCTGATGACGGAAACGGAGATGATAACGGCGACCCTAAGTAGTGTCAAGGAATGGGGATACGATCTACGGGTAGGACACTAATTAGAGGCCTAGCACTGTCGTCAGTTGTAAGAACAATCCACGAAGTTACATGAAATTTCACGAAGAAGGAATTTTACGTTCCCTGCCTGTTAATTTAAGAAACTACCGGATCTTCGCCTGGTGAAATCTACCTGGCAGAATCATCCAGGTTAAGCGTAACGATTCAGTGTGACTAATGCGTAAGGTAAACTGGCTTGAGAACGACTCCTGAAAGGGAGATTCAAGAGCAGCTGCTACGCGCCCTTGATCCGCCGCTTGATCTCATTAAAAATAGCACCCGATCCCTTGACGTGTAGGGCAGACGCTGCTTCCTATTATATTAGAAGGGGAGATAGCATCATCAGCTAAGAGTAGTCGACGAGATGGTTTGCTAATGAACGACAGGCTTCGAAATCACAGTGCTGGGTTCTGTCTATTGATCTTGCTCCTTGCGAGTGCAGCTCCTCTGCTCTCACCGCACCCGAGTGCACGAACCTTAACTTCACTCGCCCTACCGCAGACCGGAGCTCATCAATTTCAAACTGTCGCGCCGGGCGTCGAATACCTACAGCTAACACGCGGCAAGTCGTCACCGGATGAAACGACCGGGCCATGGTCGATAAATATGTTGCGAGTCGATCCCAGTCGCGCATCGTTACAAGTCATTCACGCTCTGGATGAGGGTGTGGGTCTGGAGACCACGAGCTCCATGACGGCCCGGCACATGGCGGTGGCCGCGGTCAACGGCGGCTACTTCAGAACCACCGGCACATTTCGCGGAGAATCTGTGGGCGCGCTGATGCTGGGCGAGAGGCTAATCAGCGAACCGCACAACAACCGAGCTGCGATAGGACTGATAACCCAGATTGATACGACTCGGGTCGTGTTCGGTCATCTAAAGTTCGTCGGAGGGATCTCGGTCGGCGAACCGAGGGCCCGTCGCGGACAACCGGCGCAAAGTGAAGTTCGTCAGGTCGTTAATGGTCTTAATCGCCCCCTTTCCAAAGATGAAGTCATAACCTTCACGCCAGAGTTTCACAGAACGACGTTGACCACCGCTGATGGAGCGGAGGTTGTAATTAGAAAGGGTATAGTGGTGGCTGTTCGAGACCATCGCGGCAGTAGCGAGATTCCAAAGGATGGCTTTGTTGTTTCGGCTGTGGGGAAGGGTCGTGATTGGCTGGTAAGAAATATCCGCACAGGCTCGCGAGTAAATTTTTCCTGGCATCTCACGCCGCTGAATCCTGAACAACAACAACTGTGGCGGCGCGCTACCACAATCCTCGGCGGCGGCCCGCAACTAATAAGGGACGGCAAAGTAGACATTACAAATGTCCAGGAAATAATCCTGCCAGCCTTCCGCAATGACCGTCACCCGCGAACGGCGATCGCGAAACTCACTTCGGGAAAGTTACTACTGATCACAGTCGACGGACGCCAGCCCGGAATCAGCGTAGGTATGTCGCTCGACATGCTGGCGAACCTACTGCTTGAGTTTGGCGCAGATGAAGCTATCAACCTCGATGGCGGCGGGTCGACGACAATGGTCGTTCGCGGCAAAGTGGTAAATAGTCCTTCAGATCCTACCGGTGAGCGTCCGGTGAGTGATGCAATTCTTGTTTTCCCAACGCGCAACTAAAATTAAGCAGAGCAGGTGTCGCCTGCCGTGACATCATCAAAATGCCTGGCTAGACTCTATGGATCATTACTATGCCGGCGGTTCTTCTATACCAATCAGCTCCACGACAAAGATTAATGTTGCGTCAGGTGGAATGACATCTCCCGAGCCCCTTGCTCCATATCCCAGTTGCGAGGGGATGACCAGGGTAGCCTGCTCGCCGACTCTCAGCTTCTCGATGCCTTCATCCCATCCTTTAATCACGCGTCCTAAGCCGAGTTTAAACTTGAACGGTTGCCCGCGGTCGAGCGAACTATCGAATTTGACACCATTACCCAGCAATCCAGTGTAGTTGACGACAACGGTTTCGCCCGGGCGCGGATGTCGACCTTCGCTTCGTCGGGTGATTATGTACACCAGGCCCGACAGCGTGGTCGTCGCGGCTGAGGATTTGGCGGCTGGTTTGGCGGGCTTAATGGCTCTTGTTCGCCTGCTCCTGGGAGTGCTCTTTTTAGTCTGACCCTGGGCGAGGGGTATGGAAGTGATTGTGCTTAACAGAATTACGGAAACGCAGATTGCGATGATCTTCATGTTTTGGCTCCTACCGAAATGCTTTGGCTAGTCCCTTTGGTTTTTTATCACCGATAGAAAGGAAATAAGCGCAGGCTGCGTCGGCACCATCCTCAAACGGTCCGGGTGTGCAATTCACTCCCATCCTATTATTTTGAATCACGCGTCGCCTGCATACAGGTCGCGTAGCCAACGCTGCGCCGCGGCCTCATCGCGCGGCGAGTTGAGAAAACGCACCCAAGCTTGCTGCTCATGCCACACGGGAACCAGTTCCCAGACGCACAGGGTAGGCTTGTGGCTTCCCTCACGCGGGAACGGCGCGAACTCCGACATCGCACTACCATCCTTGTAAAAGACGGTTTCCCAGAGCTCATTGTTGTTGCGCCAGGTGCAGACGATAAGGAAATAGAAGTCTTGCCCGCAGCGATGAAGAAGGGCGAATCCGAGGCCAGGAATTCCCGGCGTGCGCGTATTTAGACAAGCGCGAGCCAGTCGTTTGATCTCATCAGGCGCTGGTCGATTTTGAGGGTAAACTTCGTACCATTTGATGGTGGCTTCAGTCAGTTCGAGCGATTCGCCAGGTGTAACGCTCTTGGTTATATGTCGATAGCTCTCGTCGATGCCTGAGTCAGTTTCTACGAGACGTGCGAGCGTTGGTAATTGCGAAATCATGTTTAGTGCCTCGTCAGGTAAGCAAGCGGTCGTGAGAAGTGCGGCGTTCTGAAATGCTTGCGCGTGCACGTGAACCCAATCTCCGTCTTACTTTTATCAAAGTGAAGGCAGGGGGACAAGTGCCTTGTCTTTCTAATTTCCCTCGTGCGCGCCATCGCATGGCAAACAACTTGCTTCAGTTGCACTCGGTTGTACTGGGTTATCTGAAATCGTACAGAGCGAGCGCGTTACCTCCGGCCTGGAGGATCGCTGTGCATGTTTTCATATCAGCCTCCATCGCCCTAGGGCAAGATAAAGATTTGAAATAATAGAAAGGATTCAGAAATGGATAACAGAGAAAACCCTCCAGCAATAACCAGTGGGCCTTCGGGGCTTCGCCGACTGGGAATCCTTGTCGGTGGCCTGGGGTTAGGAGCTGTTCTAACTTATTTGCTCTCGAAAACTCTCGGTGGGCGCAAGGAGGAATCTCTACGCCGAAGTTTCCCTGATCAACCCGTTGATGACCGGGGCACGGGTCAGGATGAAGCTGCACAGATCCTGCTGCAACCTGCGCGATCGTGCCTTTCAGGCCAGCGACGAAAGACTCGCCCTCGCACTTGGCCGGCCAATTGAGGAGGTAACAGCGTGGAACGCCGGCCAGGAAGTCATCGATGATGACGTTGTCATGAAAGCTCGCGGCATCGCGATGAATCGTGGCGTACGAATCGAATAGGTTCCACAACCATTAAAAAGGCCACATATGGATGCTCTTATCTGAGTGTGCCGCAACCGATCTGAGTCATCCGTGTTCATCTGTGGCCTGTTTGTCCTGTGCAATGCATAACCGGGAGCCAATTTGAGCACTAACTATGGAGTACGCAGGAAAAATGCGGTGCATGCAATGACCGAGATAGCGTTTTCGCCGCGGTCTGACTACTCTTACTGCTTTTGTTCAAGAACGGACAGGATATTGCCGGCGGGATCCTTGAACCAAGCAATGTTCGGACCCTCGCCGCGGGCTGCACCTCGAAAGATGCCCTTTTTGTCGGTCTTCATTTCGCCCTCGTACGACTCGAACCGCACGCCACGCCCGCCAAGCGCGTTTACGGCTTGTTCAATATCGTCTACCGGGAAATTAAGGACAGTGAAGTTCGCTGGAGTGTGATTGGCCTTAGAGTATATGAATATTTCACCACCGCCGGCGACTTGCAGCCCCAGGCCCTCCTTCGTTTCGGAAACTTCCAGCCCGAGTTTTTGGCCGTAGAATTCCTTCGCTTCTTTAAGGTCGTCCACTGAAAAACTGCTAAATGCTTTTGACTCTTTCAACATAAGTTTTCCTCACCAGTAATTTCGCACTTCATACGTGATCGCCAATCGGCAGCTTGCTCGTTCGCGGGAACAAAACCAAACTTAAGATCGAGGTCATCGCCGACAGCCTCGCGAACACTAAACCCTCGGCAACCCCTCGACCTCCCTCACCGGTCGGACTTCGACAGTTCCGATCCTTGCTGCGGGAATCCTGCCAGCGATGTCGATCGCCTCGCCAAGATCCTTGGCCTCGATCAGGAAATAGCCGCCGATCTGCTCGCGCGTCTCAGCGAACGGACCGTCGGTCACGAGCCGTTTTCCGTCGCGAACCTTGACGCTGGTCGTCGCCGATGTTGGTTGTAGTGGCGCAGCGTCCAGGTACAGTCGCTTCTCGTGGAGCTGATTCGCGGGCTGTACGGACTCCTTCAGCAAGTGCTGTCGCTCGTCCTCGTCCAGGGCCTCTTCGTGATGAATAAGCAAGATGTATTTCATCAGTGCGCCTCTACAAGTCGACCAGGAGCTTGAAACCGCCATAGACCATGCGCTTGACGTCGAAGGGCATTGGTCCCTTCTCCATCATCTTCTTCATGCGCGGATCTGCCATTACCTTTGCGTTGACGCGATCGCGATCCTTGCGCGACTTGAACAAGATGAACGAGATCACCACCGTCTCGCCCGGCTTGAGCTTAATCGTTTTTGGGAATGAGACCCCAAACTTCACATCGAGATCGTCGCCGGCGGCCTCGATGTACTGCAGGGCCCCGTGCTCCTGCCAGATTTTTCCCGCCTTCTGGGCAACGCTGCGGTAAAGCGGTAGGTTTTTTTGGGGAACGGCTAAGACAAATCCATCAACGTATCGCATTTGAAATTCTCCTTTGGCTGTATCTTCAATCAGAAAGCATTCAAAACGATCCACTAAACCACACGAAATCACACAAACGATTTTCGAGGCTATTCGTGTGATTAGTGGATCGTCCTTTTACAACGTATTACGCAGCTTGCCCGCAGTTAACGATCCACGGTATCCCGAATCGGTCGACGCACATTCCGAAAAGGGCGGCCCAGAAAGTTTGCTGGATCGGCATCTGCACAGTCCCGTCCTCTGCCAATGCGTGAAATATACGATCTGCCTCTGCCGGGTCGTTGATCTGAATCGTTACTGAAAAGCCTCTTGGTGTTTCATAGCGATCAGGCGGAGCGTCAGCACCCAGGAGTGCCGTCTCCCCGATGATCAGGGTTGCGTGAAAGATTTTATCGCGCCATTCTGATGGCACTTGATCGGCCATCGGCGAATCACCCCATGCCATCATTGCTTGGATATTCGCACCGAGACACTGCTGATAGAACTTGAACGCTGCTTCGCATTGGCCGTTGAAACTGAGATATGGACTCAATTGCATGGTCCCGCTCCTTTGGTTAAGTGGTGATCAGTATTGAGAAAAGGATGTTAGGCACTTAAGCGATCGCGATGCGGCGCCAGTCGCCAGCGGCCGTAGGCAACGAATGCAGCAAGAAGTCCCACCACGAGCGGGGGCAGTGCCATAGCAAAACCATCGCCCGCGTAGGTGAGCACTGTCGCCCCGATCATGATGATCACTAGCCCGGCTGCGGCCAGCGGTGTCAGGCCTGGCCGAATGCGCAGGAGCCCGGGGAGAATAAGGCCGAGCGCGCCGAGCACCTCGCATATGCCGATGAACCGGATGAACAGACCGGGCAGATGTATCTGATTGGGCGACCCCATAGAGGTCAGTGTCTCGATCGGCAGAACCAGCTTAGTTCCACCAGCGAACAGAAAAAGTAAAGCTAGCAGCACCTGAATGATCCACAGTGCAATGTTCATGATCGAATTCCCTCCTGGCGCAGAGGAATGAGTGCGCGCAGCCGGTCGTCTCGTAAGTAGAGTCCCAACCAGATCAGCACGCCGAAAATGACGGGAAAGACGATTGAAAAAAGCCCCTCACCAGCCCGCACATGTGTCGCGACTGCTCCGCCCAGATAGCCTGTCAGCAGTATGGCGCCAAGAACGTAGGTGCGCGGGATTAGATA
>JBPCMM010000136.1:0-6450 GCA_051002255.1 Pyrinomonadaceae bacterium | reverse complement strand
TCCTTGATTACGTCGCGCGGGAGATGACGGATGCGAACGGCGGCTTCTACTCAACCCAAGACGCCGATTCGGAAGGAGAGGAGGGGAAGTTTTTCGTATGGAGTCCCGAAGAAATCGCTTCTGCCCTGGACAAGGAGGCCACTGTACTCTTCTCGGCTTATTACGGTGTCACCGAGGATGGGAACTTCGAAGGTAGGAACATTCTGAATGTCAATCGGCCCCTCGAAGACGTGGCAGCTAAAGCGAAGGTTACTCCTGAGCATCTTCGGAAATCATTGGAGCGCTCGCGGCGCAAACTTTTTGAGCTACGTGAAAACCGGGTGAAACCCGATCGTGATGAAAAGATTCTGACTGCCTGGAATGGAATGATGCTGGCGAGCTTTGCCGAAGCCGCAGCGATTCTCCACCGGGAAGATTATTTAGGGATTGCCACACGCAATGCCCGGTTCGTCCTGGAGAATTTGTGTCGTAATGACCTGCTGCTGAGAACCTACAAAGACGCCACTGCGAAACTGAATGCTTATCTGGAAGACTATGCATTTTTCAGCGACGGACTCCTCACTCTGTATGAGGCTACCGGACACCTGGAATGGTTTGAGGCGACTCTTTCTATAACTGACAAGATGATCGAGGAATTCTGGGATGATCAAGACGGGGGATTCTTTTATACCGGCAGAAGTCACGAGAGCCTGATTGTCCGTTCAAAGGATTATTTTGATAACGCCACTCCTTCAGGGAATTCCGTCGCAGCCGAAGTGATGCTACGCCTCGCCGCCCTCACAGATAACAGCGACTATCGAGGAAGGGCGGTGACCATCCTACGCCTTATCGCCGAGTCCCTACGGCGATATCCATCTGGTTTTGGACGGGTTCTTAGTGCTCTCGACTTTTATCTGGGGACGCCCAAAGAGATCGCAATCATCGGCGACCATGATTTACCCCAAACCCGCCTTTTACGAAATGCGGTATGGCAACCGTACCTCCCAAACAAGGTGGTAGCTCAAGCGGCTCCTGGGGACTTTCGAAGCTCCGAGCTGATTCCTCTCTTACGTGATCGCGGGTTGGTAAATAACAGTCCGACGGCCTTTGTTTGCGAGCATTTCACTTGCAGTGAGCCTGTTACAGACGCTGGAAAGCTCGCGTCTCAACTGTCGCGGCTGCAGCTCGCTTCAGGGTGATGAGGGGTTGACGGAGCCCTTTTCTCCCTTTACCCACGCTAAGCACTTTCAACTCTTCACCAACCTCTGGTGCGCTCGGACCGACAAGATTGCCCAGGATTGCCTTGACTCCAACCTGCTGAAAAAGTTATCTTTAGCGGCAGTGCCAAACAGTGTTGGCCATTGTCTGACCAGGGTAGGTCGTCAATTTTACAAAACTCCAAACCTGACTCTTCTGCATCCCGCGACTCGAATTAATTCAAGCGTTTGCAGTGGTCAAAGTCTCGACCGCCCCAGAGCCGAATCGGTAAAAATTCGATTTAAGCCACGATGCAAAAACGTAACTGGAAGAGTAGCGCTCTCTTTGTTGTCATCTCGGCAACGGGCGGGCTGGTTTTATGTTCAGCGATACTCTCAATCCTCAAGTTGCCGTTGCTGAGCCCTGCCGGGCTTGCGTCGCTGTTCAATCTAGTTTTGCTAACCTTGGCCGCGAGCCGCTTCACCGTACCCTTGACTGGCACGGATGGGGTCAGCCAGAGCCGAAAGTCGGTCGCTGATGCATTGGTGTTTTTGGCGGTGATGCTGTACGCGATTCCGCCAACTGATACGGCAGGACCAGCCACACTTCTGGCCGCTATCGTTGGCTTCATGTCGACCTATCGGCTCTCCAGCAGAAGAGAGTCCTTCTTCACCACGGCCATAGCTGTCATTTCCACTTTTATCTCGGCTTCCTGCTACGGAATGCTGGTCCGGATTTTCGCTGACAACCCCAACATCGGGTTGGAGGGCGGGCTGCCCTTAAATATCTTCCTGATACCGGTTTGTGTGCTTGCCGTTCTGCAATACTTTCTCAGCACGTTGGCAACGGCATCATTCCTACGCATCGACGGTGGTAAAGCTGCAGTCCTTCCCTCGCAAGAGAGTATTGTATGGACATTGACAACTCAGGTCGCCGGAGCGGCTTCCGCAGTGCTCTTCTATTCAGCCATTCGCGGATCAGGGCTTACCTTTGTCCTTCTTGGTCTTTTGATTACCAGCCTTATTCACCTGCTTTATAGATTCAACGAGAAACGCTTCGACGAAATAAGACGCGGCGAAGAGGAGAAACGAAAGCATATCGAGGAGATGGCCACTATTCACATGAATACGATTGAGTCTCTGGCCATCGCCATCGACGCCAAGGACCAAACAACCCACGGGCATGTCCGCCGCACCCAGATCTATGCCCGCCAAATGGGCAATCTCTTTTCGGTGACTGAACCTGAGTTGCGTGCGCTTGTCGCTGGAGCGCTACTGCACGACATCGGCAAGTTGGCGGTTCCGGAGTACATCCTTAACAAGCCCGGCAAGCTAACCGAGGCAGAATTCGCCAAAATGAAGATCCACCCGGTAGTCGGGGGAGACATTCTTCGCCGAGTTAATTTCCCTTATCCCGTAGAAGACATCGTTCGTTACCATCACGAAAAGTGGGATGGTTCCGGCTATCCAAAAGGGCTAAGAGGCGAGGTTATTCCCTTGGTGGCCCGGATCATCTCCGTGGTCGATTTCTACGACGCTACGCGCTGCGATCGACCCTATCGCAAAGGGATGAAGCGGGAAGATTCTCTGGCCTTGCTCGAGAGCATGGCTGGTGCCGCCTTCGATCCTCGCGTTGTTCGTAAATTCGTGGAACACGTTTTGGAGTTTGACGCGCTGATTGACGCTGAGGACATCCGAGAGCAGGTCCACTGTGAAGCGCCGGCGGTTGATTATGTTACCAGCACCAAGCCTGATGCTGGTCTCGCCTCGGACGTGCTTGGAAGTCCTTACGATACGTCAGGATTCAGATCCATTACACAGGCACAACGAGAGGTATTTGCGCTTCACGAGATAGCCCAGACAATAGGTTCCTCCCTGAGTATTAACGACACCGTCACTCTGGTAACAAACAAACTGCGCTCGATAGTACCTTTTGATACCTGCGTCATCTTTGTGGTCGATGATAAGTCAGGCAAGGCCGTCGCTGCTCACGTTGATGGTCAACACGCCGACCTGTTCGCCCGGCGGCGCATCAACGTGGGGGACGGCATAACTGGGTGGGTCATCGCCAATGCGCGATCTATGTGTAATGCTTCGCCCGAACTAGACCTGGTGGGAATGGCTGAGGATGTCTCCAAACAGTACCGCGGCGTGCTCGTTTCACCGCTACTTCGCGAAGACGGCGCGTTTGGGGCCATAACCCTCTTGTCCAAGAAACTCACCTCATACACCACCGAGCACGTCCGCCTGCTGGAGTCAGTTTGCCAGCATGCATCAAGCGCTCTCAATAACGCCCTCACGTTTGAGAAAACCAAGGAAAGCGCACTTGTCGATCCGCTCACAGAGCTTCCCAACGCTCGCGCATTCTACATGATGCTCGAACAGCGCATCGCCGAAGGGCAGCGCATGAATCGGGAAGAGCTTGCGCTCATCAGCATGGACATTGACAATTTCAAACGGATCAATGATGAGTATGGCCACGCAATTGGTGATCGTGTGCTGGCCAGCGTCGCCGGCGTGATTCGGCGCGAACTCCGGCAAATGGATATCTTAACTCGCTACGCAGGCGATGAGTTCGTGGCGATCATGCCTATGGCATCTACGCAGATGGCTGCGTCTGTGGGTGAACGAATTAGAAGTGCAGTTGAGGCTCAGAAGTTTGCGGTGCGCACAGGCAAGACCGTGGAAATCCGAGTAAGCCTGGGGGTAGGATGCTTTCCGGAGGACGGTGAAACGTCTGAGGAACTTCTCACCGCCGCAGCCCGCAAGATGCAGCGCGATAAACACCGGCGCAAGACAATGCTAACTCTCGCCGAAGCACCAGCCAGCGCGATCGAAGTCTCCAGGTAAGCCTGGTCTATACCTTCCTTCAACGCGCACGCTGCACCATGCGTGTGTGCCTTTTTTTTGTGGCTACCAGGCCCAGTTTTGCACGTGTTCACAGATGTCGCGTATAATCAACCACCATAAATCGCAACATCAGAGTTCCTCGTCGGTCCTGGTTCACATGGCCCCTTAAGCGATAAGAATCGAATCGTTGCCCAGAACATCAAGCAAATGAGCAAACAGAGCGCACCGTCAGAAATGAGCACAGGATCTGAAGAGAAGAGCAGAACCGGCGTGATTGATCAGGACCGACCCGAAGCGGTCGCTCAACTCAAAACCGTCAAGCAGGAGCAGAAGCACCGCGCCGACGATATTGATAAGAAAACTCTAGTCGAGCTTTATCGCCAGATGCTTCTGGTTCGGCGATTCGAAGAAAAAGCCGCGGAGGCCTACAGCATGGGCAAGATTGGCGGCTTTTGCCATCTCTACATCGGCCAGGAAGCTGTGGCCATCGGCGCCATTTCTGCAATCCGCACTGATGATTACGTTTTAACCAGTTATCGCGAGCACGGCCATGCGATTGCCAAAGGGATATCACCTGATGCGGTAATGGCCGAGTTGTTTGGCAAGGCCGGCGGCTGCTCCCGCGGCAAGGGGGGTTCGATGCACATGTTCGCCCGCAACGTAAACTTCCTTGGCGGGCATGCCATAGTTGGCGGCCAGATCCCGCTTGCTACCGGTGTGGCCTTCGCTTCGAAATACAAAGGCACTGACCAGGTGACGCTCTGCTTTTTCGGAGAGGCCGCCGTAAACCAGGGCGCTTTTCATGAGTCGCTAAACATGGCTCAGCTTTGGAAGCTTCCGTGCATCTACATCTGCGAAAACAATCAATATGGGATGGGCACGTCGCTGGATCGAGCCATGTCGTTTCAGAATATCGCAGAGAAGGCGTGCGCCTACGAGATCGCTTCAGAATTCGTCGACGGCATGGATGTGCTGGCCGTGAGAGACGCTACCGGGCGCGCTGTTGAACGAGCTCGCAAGGATTATCTGCCCACGCTACTCGAGGTGCGCACTTACCGCTTCATGGGCCACTCGATGTCTGATCCCGGGAGCTATCGCACCAGGGCCGAGATCGAGAAACACCAGGAGCGCGATCCGGTCAAGCTATTCGCTTCGACTCTCAAGGAGAAAGGAGTCATCGATGACGCGGCGTTCGCCGAGATGGAGAAAAGCATCCGCGAAGAAGTCGACCACGCCCTTCGTTTCGCCGAAGAGAGTCCGCAGCCCGCGCCCGAAGAATTGTACACAGATGTCTATGCCAATCCGATCGTTCCGGGTAACCGAACTAATGGTAAGTAGCGATATTCAGAGGAACGCTTAATGGCCGTCATCACCATGCGGGAAGCCCTTAACCAAGCGCTCCGGGAAGAAATGCTTCGGGACCCGGATGTTTTTCTGATGGGTGAAGAAGTTGCCGAATATCAGGGCGCTTACAAAGTCACCAAAGGGCTTCTCGAAGTGCTGGGCCCGAAGCGGGTTATTGACACTCCGATTACCGAGCTAGGCTTCGCAGGGTTGGGGGTGGGCGCCGCGATGGTTGGCTTGCGCCCAATCATCGAGTTCATGACGTTTAACTTTTCAATTCTTGCGACCGATCAAATCATCAACTCCGCGGCAAAAATGCTCTACATGTCCGGTGGGCAGTTTAAGATTCCCATCGTCTTTCGAGGACCTGGGGGTTCCGCGTTTCAAGTCTCCTCGCAACACTCACAATCCCTGGAATCATGGTTCGCATTCTTCCCCGGCCTCAAAGTGGTGATGCCTTCAACGCCGGCCGATGCGAAGGGGTTGCTTAAGACCTCGATTCGCGATGACGACCCGGTGATCTTCATTGAGCAGGAGAGGATGTACGGCAATAAAGGCGAAGTCCCAGAGGATCCTGAATTCACGATCCCGCTCGGAGTGGCTGACGTCAAACGGGAAGGAACGGACGCCACCATTGTAGCTAGATCGCTGATGCTGCCGGTCGCTTTGAAGGCGGCGGAACAGCTGGAGAAACAGGGTATCTCTTGCGAAGTTATCGATCCGCGAACGATCAGACCTTTGGACATCGACACGATTGTGGAATCGGTAAAGAAGACTAACCGGGTAGTAGTAGCGGAAGAGTCCCATCCTTTCTGCGGGGTTGCGGCCGAGATCAGCATGGAGATTATGGAGCGCGCGTTTGACTATCTGGACGCTCCGGTGAAGAGGGTTTCGGGCGTGGATGTTCCCATGCCCTATGCCAAGAATCTCGAGGAACTCGCGATACCAGATGTGGATCAGCTGGTGGCCGCAGTCCACGAGATTTCTTACGTGTAAAAAGGCTGTCAGTTGTCCGTGGTAACGCGCCCGTTGTTTCCGTTCTCCCGGGCAAATGGCCGCCTGTCAAGCGTCAGTTATTACC